>SLSN01000033.1 GCA_007130415.1 Patescibacteria group bacterium | reverse complement strand
TGTTATGGTATAATTTGTTGAATTTTGGCAGGATAGCTCAGTTGGATAGAGCGTGGGATTCATAAACCCAAGGTCGGGAGTTCGATCCTCCCTCCTGCTATTTTTCCCTTAATTAATCTTTTTAAAAAATTAAATGGCAAAGAAAAACACGAAGAATGGTAATGAGCAGAAAAAAAAGAAAAAAGAAAGCGATATGGTAATAGCTGATATTAGGAGAATGAAGAATTCAAAACCAAATCCTGTGATAAGTATGGTTGTTACTTTTGTTGTTGTTTTGCTTTTTCTTTTTGTTTGGACTAGTGTTACAAATTTTCTTGCAAAAGGTGAGGAGGTTGCTTTGAGTGAGGTGGTTAATAATATTGCAGATGGTGATTATGACAGAATTTCAATTAAGGACACTTATGTGATTTTAGAAACGGATGTAAAGGAAGAAGTTTTAGGAGAGGAAGTGATTACAATTGAAGCAAAGCATGCAACTTACCCACCAAATACCGATTTCTATGGTCTTTTGGCTGACGCAGGTGTTGATATTAGAACTTTGGAAGGAGATTTCTTTGAACCTACTGTTCAGATTGGTTTTTTTGATGTAGTTTCAATCCTTTTTCTTGGTTTGATAATCTTTTTCATATATTCTCTTTTTAAGAATATGCAGAGTTCTGGTGGTAAGCTTTTGGATTTCGGGCAGAGTAAAGCAAAGCTACTTATGGGCAAAAGGTCGGGGATTAAATTTCCTGATGTTGCTGGAATTGATGATGTAAAAGAGGAGTTGGTTGAGGTTGTAGATTTTCTAAAAAGTCCTAAAAGATATACGAATATTGGTGCGAGGATACCAAAGGGTGTTTTGTTGGTAGGTTCTCCTGGTACTGGTAAGACATTGCTTGCTAAGGCTGTTGCAGGTGAGGCTGGAGTCCCTTTTTTCCATACTTCTGGCTCGGAATTTGAAGAAATGCTTGTAGGTGCTGGTGCTTCAAGGGTCAGGGATTTGTTTACTAAGGCTAAGAAAACGTCACCAAGTATCATATTCATAGATGAAATAGATGCTGTGGCTAAAAAGCGAGGTACAGTTTTACATTCTGGAACTGGTGAGCAGACTTTGAACCAAGTTCTTGTGGAAATGGATGGTTTGGAAGAGAGGCAGGGTGTTATAGTTCTGGCTGCAACTAACAGGCCTGATGTTTTAGACCCTGCTGTTCTCCGTCCAGGTAGATTTGATAGAACGGTGACAATTCCAATGCCGGACTATAAAGGTAGGGGGGAAATTCTAAATGTCCATGCGAAGGGGAAGAAATTTGCTCAGGGTGTAGACCTTGACTCCATAGCAAAAAGAACCATTGGGTACTCTGGTGCAGACTTGGAAAACCTTCTAAATGAAGCTGCGATTATTGCTGTAAAAGAGGGGAGGAAAGAAATTGTTCAAAGTGATTTGGCTGAAGCTTTTTTGAAGGTAAGTATTGGTAGGAAGAAAAAGAGCACTCTCACACAAGAAGATATTAGGCGTGTTGCATACCACGAAGCTGGTCATGCAATTGTCTCAAAATACACAAAAGGAGCCGATCCTGTGGAGCAAATTTCCATTGTGGCAAGGGGGACGGCAGGCGGTGTTACGCTTCAGTTACCCAAGGAAGACTCAAGGTTCTTAAAGAGGTCAGAAATTTTGGCAAAGATGAATGTATTGGTTTCTGGTAAAGTTGCGGAGGAGATTTTCACCAAGGATGTGTCTACTGGTCCAGCTAGTGACTTGAGACATTTAACACAATTGGCTAAAGATTATGTAAAGAGGTTCGGTATGAGCGAGAAATTAGGTTTTGTACAATATGGAAATATGGAGGAAACTTCTCATTTGGGATATACATATGGGGGAGGTTCTGATTACAGTGAGGAAACAGCGAAATTCATAGATGCGGAAGTTAAGAATTTAATAGATTCTGCCATTAAAAACGCTGAAAAGATATTGAAGGAAAATAGTAAGAAAGTGGAAAAGGTGGCAAAGGTACTGCTAGAAAAGGAAGTTTTGACAGGAGAAGAGTTTGAAGAATTGCTGAAGTAAGAATATAATTGTGTATGGTTTCAAAAGGAAGTAAAAATGGTAGGGATATTTTTGTCGCAATCGATGCTAATTCGATAGTTCATAGGGCTTTCCATTCATACCCTCCAACTCTCGAAACTTCGGGGGGTGTTCAGGTTAACGCTGTGTTTGGTTTTACAGTAATGTTTTTGAAAGTTCTGGAACTTTTTGATCCTAAATATATTGTTTGTACTTTCGACACTCCTAGGCCAACATTTCGTCATGCAAAATATACTCCTTACAAAGGCACTCGTAAACCTACCGACCAATCGCTTCTTGACCAATTTCCAATAGTGGAGGATGTCGTGAGGTCTTTTAATGTTCCAATATTAAAAAAAGAAGGCTATGAAGCTGATGATATATTGGGGACTTTAGCTGAGTATGTGCAAAATGGTAGATGGTCTAGCAGCAGTGTTCATCTTTGTGTTGTTACAGGTGATACTGATTTGTTGCAATTGGTGGATGAAAAGGTTAGTGCAGTTCTACCTCAGGGAAATTTTCGTAATCTTAAGGAATTTTCAAAAAAAGAAGTGTATGAAAAATTAGGTGTATATCCAGAACAAGTTCTTGATTACAAATCAATAATGGGGGATTCCTCTGATAATATCCCAGGTATTAAGGGTGTTGGTGCAAAGACAGCCGCCAGTTTGCTTAATGAATATGAGACTCTCGATAATATATATGCGAATTTGGATTCTCTAAAGCCTAGGTTGAAAAAGCTCTTTGAGGAAGGGGTGGAGCAAGCTTCGATTAGTAAAGAGCTTGTTGGTATTGTTAAGGACGTTGACATTATTGTTGACTTGGAATCTTGCCTTGTAAAGGATTTCGATGTCTCTGAGGTTAAAGAAAAGTTTGTAGAGCTTGAGTTTAAAAGTTTGATCAACAAGATTCCTGAGAGTATTGGGAGTAAAAAACAAGAGAGTCTTCTTTCTACAGAGCAGTTTGATTTGTTTGAAGAAATGTCACAAGAAAGTCTTCCCTGCGAGGAATTTGATGTTGAGGCGTTCAGAGGGGCTGTAGGGGGTGCAAAAGAAATAATAGTACTATTTGTACCTTCCAGGGAAATAGTTTCGAAAAAAGATTGGGTTATGATTAGGGCTGTGGATAAAAAGGGAGAAGCTTTTGAGTTTTCATTTTGCGCACAAGAACACGGGGAGGAGGTTTCACGGATTCTGGGGGAAGGCAGTGACCGTGAAACTGTTTTTTGTGGTTTTGAGAGCTTTGTGGAGGGAGGCAGACATCTACTTTGCGTAGACGCCTTGCATGATATAAAAATTTTGAGTCATATTGAAAATTCAGGTCTTCGCGATTATTCCTTAAGTAATCTTGTTTTTAGTTACCTAGGGAAGCATTTACCTGAAAAACTAGATCCGAATGAACATAAAAAACCCTTGGATTTTGTTAAAGAAGTATTTGAAGTTCTAAAGAAAGAATTAAGTGAAAGGAGTATAAACGAAAGCTTGCTTGGTTCTAAAGTCGATTTTTTAGAATTTACTTCCAAAGCAGAAAATTCCTTAAGCATAGTGCTTTCTTTAATGGAGCAAAGGGGTATTTTAGTTGATAAAAAATTGCTTGATTCTTTGTATAGGGATTTGGAAAAGGAAATAGCTGATATTGTGCAGGCGATATATCATGATGTTGGGCATGAATTTAATATAAATTCTTCCAAGCAGCTTTCTGACGTTCTCTTTCAGGAATTAGATTTACCTCCAGTTTCTAAAACTAAAACTCTTTTTTCTACTCGTGAGGATGTTCTAAAACAGTTGGAAGGAGCACATCCTGTTGTTTCGAGGATTTTGGAGTACCGTCAAAAGACAAAAATAATGAGTAATTATGTACAAGTTTACAAAACACAGTTAGATGAGCGAGAGAAAAAGGGCAAGGAGCTTAGTATTCATACAGATTTTAAACAAACGGGTACAACTTCTGGAAGACTTTCTTCAGTTAACCCAAATATGCAGAATTTACCTCTAGGTAATGAACTTGCCCAGAGACTTCGAGAAATATTTATACCTCGTAAAGGTTTTGTTTTTCTTTCAGCTGACTATTCACAGATAGATCTTAGAATAATGGCTCATCTATCTGAAGACGAGAGGTTAATTGATGATTTTGAAAATGAAAAAGATGTTCATTTAACAACAGCATCAAGAATTCTTGGCAAGAGGGAGGAAGATATTTCTTCAAAGGAAAGAAAGATGGGTAAAACAATTAATTTTGGAATTATTTATGGTTTAACTTCTTTTGGATTATCTCAAAGCTTGGGTATTTCTGTTTCAGATGCAGAAGAATACATTAAAGAATATTTTGAGAACTACAGTGGTGTTGCTGAGTACATTAATACCATGACAAAGGAAGTTCAGAACACGAGGTATGTTCAGAGTATTTTGGGCAGGAGAAGGTATGTAACAGGTGTTAATTCAAGAAACAAGAGAATTCAAAGGGCTGCGATTCGTGAAGCTATAAATATGCCGATACAGGGAGGTTCTGCAGATGTAATGAAATTAGCTATGGTTGAAATATATGACGCAATTTTGAAGAAATATGAAAATCAAGCATTTATGGTTTTGCAAATACACGATGAAATTATTTTTGAAGTTAAGGACTCTATTGTTGAAGAATTCCAAAAAGAAGTCAAAGATACAATGGAAAATGTTGTTCGATTAAAAGTGTTTTTGTCTGTAAATTTGAAAATAGGTGAAAATATTTCTTTGTTGGGGTAGATTAGGTTGACAGTTTGGATGATTTGTAGAATAATTTCTTAATTGTTGTATTAGTATAAAACGAATGGAATTTTTGAAAAAAGTTTTTAGAAATAGAAGAAAGATTTTTTCGCTTTTAGGTTCTTTTCTATTGGCGCTTTCTCTACCGATATCTGCGTATTTTGTTTCTAGCAATCAAGATTTTGATAGGAGATCAGAGGCGGCAATCTTTGATGCTCTTGTTTCTGAGATGGAGATAAAAATTCAGGAAAATCCAAACCATGAGCCAGGAGCTATAATTTTGGAATTTCCTGACAATCTTTCTTCAGAAGAAATAGAGGAAATAACAGGGAGACCTCGTAGTACTCCAGAAGTGCTTAAAGATACGCCTGCTGAAAGGTTTGAACATATTTATGTTGAGCCGGAAAATGTGGCACGAGAAATGGCGAAATATGAAAGATATGTACCAACGAAAAATGTAAGCTTAAATTATATGGCTGAAACTTTTTGGGAGGTAGATGGAAGTGATAGGGTCTTACCTCGAGATTGGAACAGTTCTAATCATTGGTATTTTGATAATATAAATTTACCTGAAGCTTGGAAATTACAGGGTTGTGGGGGAGGATCAGGAGGTTGTGGTGGTGATGATGGTGTTGTCGTTGCAGTTATAGATACGGGACTTGCTTTTAATGCTTCAGAAGTTGAAGGTCAAATGAATGTTCACAGACCTTCAGATTATGCAAGTAGTGGTTTTAGTGGTCGTGATGACCAGGGTCATGGAACTTATGTAGCAGGAGTTATTGCTTCTGCGACAAATAATAATTCGAATAGTCCTGTGGGTATGGCTCATAATGTGAGGATTCTGTCATTGAAAGCTAATACACCCTATACTCCAGGTTTTTCATTTAAAAAGATAAGTGATGCGATGTTTTATGCTGTTAAGTCTGGTGCAGATGTAATCAATTTAAGCTTAGGAACAAATGGTAGTCATGGTAATGTACTTAGTAGTGCGATAAATTTTGCTGTTAGTAATGGTGTGGTTGTTGTTGCAGCGTCAGGTAATGGTGGTATGGGAAAGCTTTCTTATCC
This sequence comes from Patescibacteria group bacterium, assembly GCA_007130415.1. Classification (GTDB taxonomy): domain Bacteria; phylum Patescibacteriota; class Dojkabacteria; order SC72; family T1SED10-24; genus PWIP01. Next base: position 3,496 of record SLSN01000033.1, on the reverse strand, counting down.
AGCTTCAGATTCTAAAGTGATAGCAGTAGGTTCTGTTAATGCTAATAATAGCCGTAGTCGTTACTCGCAATATGGTAGTGGTTTAGATTTTGTGGCACCTGTTGGGCAAGGAAGTTCCGCAGGAAATGCTACTTGGCATCAGACTCTTTCTTGTATGCCAAATTGTCGATCTGGTAGCAATTTGAATAATTTCTCGAATCGTTATTTAGTAGGAACGTCCTTTGCTGCTCCACAGGTTGCAGGAGCGGTGGCAATTATTTTAGGTTTAGAACCATCTTTGTCTCCGGCTCAAGTTAAAAAAGTCTTGGCAGATACTGTTGATGATCTAGGTTCTAGAAGTCAGTTTGGGCATGGTTTGCTTAATTTGGAGAATATATATAGACATTTTGGTGAGGGGCCAGACCCAGGCCCACCTCCAGATAATTTGCCACTTTGTGGGTCCTGTCATGAAATGGTTTTTCCTTATGAACAGGATGATCATGGAGATTGTACTATTTGTGCAGTTGGTGATGTTGATCGTAGTATTTCTTATCCATCTCCTGGGGAAAGAGTTGAATGGAAATGTGTAAATTCTCATGGTGAAGTAGATTGTTGGGCTAGGCGAGAAGGGCTTGATGAACCAGATGATCCACAACCACCAAGCCCACCTTCAGATTGTTCTAGTGATTCAGATTGTCGTGGAGAAGCTCCTTACGAAATTTGTCTTGCATCTAGAGGTTTTTGTTTAAGAGGTGATGTGAATAATGATGGTAGTATAAATATGAAAGATTTCGAAGAATTTAATAAAGATTTTGTATCTTTTAGGAAAAACGGTTGGAGTACAAACTTAAGACGTTCTGACTTTAATCAAGACAATCGTATATCTATGGCCGATTACAGTATTTTCGTACTTTCATTTCGTCTTGCAACAGGTTTAGACTAGTTGTGTTTTTTCATCCCAAAGTTTAAAATATACTAATAATTAGTTTTTTCTATTGCTTTTTAAATATGTCTGAATCTGAAAAAAAACAAGAAGGAGGTGTTTCTGTTTGGTCGATAATTTTAGCTTTCTTTTTTGTTTTGTTTTTAATTTTCTTCTCAAGAAAAAAACCTTTTAGGAAAAGAGAACCTTTGGAAAAAGAAAAAGAATTCAGTGAATTAAATGAAAGGCAAAGGGGAATTTTAGAACTGCTTTCTTCTAAGGGGGAGATTACGGTGGAACAACTCATGGGTGATATAAAGGGGGTAACGGAAAGGACCTTCCGTAGGGATATGAAAAAATTAGAGCAATTAGGTTTTAGCAAGAAGCAAGGTAATACTAAGGGTTCCAAATATATTTATACTAACTAGTTATGTCCAAATGTCCAGTTTTTGAAATTTTCGAACATCTCGAAAAAACAACTTCGAGAAATGAAATGGTTGAGCTTTTAGTCAACTTTTACAAAGGTTTAGATGCTTCGCAAGCTCAAATATATACCTATCTTTTAAAAGGTAGGGTTGTACCTTTGTTTGTAGATAAGGAGTTTAATTTTTCTGAAAAATCTGCATTAAAGGTTTTGGACAATATCAGCAAAATGCATAATTTGAATATTGATGTTTTCAAGTTTCGTAGTAAGTTGGGTGATGCTGGTTTGGTTGCAAAAAAGTTGATTGAGATTAAGGGAAATGACAAGTCGAATTTTAGTGTAAAAGAGGTATATGAAAAATTATGGGAATTAGTGGAGATTGAGGGTACCAGTTCTGTTAAAGCGAAGTCTGATGTTTTTTCTGAGTTGATTTTAAAGTCTTGTCCAACAGATGCTAAATTTTTAACAAGAATTATTTCAGGGAAATTGCGTCTAGGTTGTAGTGATAAGACAATATTAGATGCATATTCTTTTTCTCTTGTGGGGGATAAAAGTGTTCGTGATGAGTTAAATAATGCATTTGGTGTTGTTTCGGATCTTGGTTTTGTTTGCAATATTGTTTTTAGTAATATTGACTTAGAAAAGAAATTAAAAAAGCTAAATAATATAGTTCCTGTACCTGGTATACCCATTTTTCCTAGGCTTGTGGAGAGGGTTGCAAGTTTTGAAAATGCGGTAGAAAGATTCCCTGATGGTGGTGTTTTACAGCCAAAATTTGATGGTTTGCGTTGTCAAATTCATAAAGGTGTGAAGTATAGTGATATGTATGAGAAGAGTATTTGGATGAAATTTCTTAATGAAAAGAAAAGTGAGATTGGGTTGTTTGAGGGTGGAAGTGTAGATAATGGGGTAAAACTTTTTTCAAGAAATCTTAATGATATTACGGATATGTTTCCAGAGTTAGTCGAAGCTGCTCAGGAAACGAAATCCGAAAGCTTTATTCTTGATGGTGAGGTTATAGGGTGGGATGAAAAGAAAGGCAGATTTATACCTTTTCAAGAAACGATGAGTAGGAAAAGAAAGTATGGAATTTCGGAAAGAGTTAAGTCTGTTCCTGTAAAGTATTTCGCATTTGATTTGTTGTATTTAGATGATGAAAGTTTTCTAGATGTGGATACAAAGAAAAGATTAGAAAAAGTTTCTAAAATTCTTCCAAAAAAAGTTGGTGTTTTAAATCTCTCAGATAGTGATTTCTTCGAAAGCGATGCTGTTCATATAGAGAAGCTTTTTAATGAATATGTTGATGCTGGTTTGGAAGGAATTATTTTAAAAAAGTTTGAAGGAGAATATCTACCTGGTGTTAGAAATTTCGATTGGGTCAAGATTAAAAAAAGTATAGGGAGCAAGGTTGTTGATACAATAGATGCTGTTGTTTTGGGCTATTATTATGGCTCTGGCAAAAAGACGAGCTTTGGTATGGGTTCTTTACTTGTTGGTATATATAATTCAAAAGATGACGTTTTTGAGTCAGTGGGTAGGGTAGGTACAGGTTTTACAGATAGTGATTGGAAGACGATAGCGAAGAGGTTAAAGCCTTTGGAGGTGAAGAGAAAAGATGAAAGTGTTAGATCTAAGCTTGATGCTGATGTATGGCTCCAGCCTGAGGTTGTTTTAACTGTTGAGGCTGATGAAATTTCAAAAAGTAGTGTACATCTTGCTGGTAAATCAGAATTGGGTTTTGGGCTTTCTCTTCGGTTTCCAAGGTTAATTTCATTTGATCGTGATAAGCTTGCCCAGGATGTTACTTCTACTTCAGAATTGATAAGTATGTGGCAAATGGGGTTGGGCCAAAAAGAAAACCCGCAAGTTTAAAAAACTGCGGGTCTTCCTTGTATACAGAGTTTAGTTAAAAACTCTTTTAAATTTTAGACTCCTAGTAGGGTTACTACTACGAAAAGAATCAGCAAAATTCAATTCGGTTACACAAACTTTCGAATGTATAAGAGCTAAAATTTGGATGATACAAAGCATCCATTGTAATTGAAAAAGGGTACCACTTTTTTCTGCTGACTGTAAACAGATTGGTGTCATGACAAACCAAAAAGTCTTAGAAGAGCCTTCTTCTAAAGGTAAGCAAGCTTACCCACAGTCAAGAGTTTTACAAGAACTAC
>SLSN01000062.1 GCA_007130415.1 Patescibacteria group bacterium | reverse complement strand
CCTATTGTCTTAAAACCTTCGTATCCATATTTATCTGTTGAGCCTCTTAAAAATGTTAAATTGTTTTCTTTTGCAAAAAGGAATGCTTTACTTAATGGCTTTTTTGTAAAATGAAAGATAAAGTTTTCAAATTCTGAGCCTTTTTTTTCTAAATTTGGGAATATTTTTTTAAGACGAGAGAATTTCTCATCTGAAATATTCTCTGAAAGAAACACATGAAGTTTTTCCTTTCTATTCCTGAGTAGATTTATTGCACTAATACTGCTGTTTCCGGAAGACGATATTACAAATTCTTTCCTACCTGCTTGCAAATGTGCAGATATTTGAAACACTAAACCCCTGTCTTTATGTGATCCTGTGGGGTTAAAGTCCTCTCTTTTGAGCAGTATGGCTTCTAGACCTAGAATCTTTCCTAGTTCTTTGTTTTCTTCCAGCGGTGTGTTTCCTTCAGTTAAAGAAAGTCTAAACTCTTTTTTGACAAAAGGTTTTAGTAGATCAGCATAGGTCCAAATCCCAGACATATCTGTTTATTGAAAAGTTATTCTACTCAAAAATTCTTCATTAAATTCCATCATATCACTATCTTGCGAATCATCTGCAGATTCGTATGTCATCATAACAAAATGAGGGTGATTTTCGCTTTCAAAACCTGTAAGTATGGCTCTTGTGTTTTCGCTGTAGAGCAAAGAAGTATTTGCAAAGTTGCCATCTACGAGAGTTTCTTCTTGTGATATGAGCTCGTATTCTGAAAATCCTGTTTCTGTAGCTGTTTCGCTTGCAAAAAGTATTGCTATTCCTTCATCTTCGCTGTAAAACCAGACTCTTTCATAGTCACTTAAATCAGTATCCCAATTTGATGGATATTGTGCTGTGTAAGAAAAATTAGGGTTTGTAAAAGTTTCCCACTCTGTAGCCTGCTCTTGTTCTTCTTCAACAATTTCTTCTTCTTCCTTTGTTTCTTCCTCTTCTTCTATTACAATCTCATCTGTTATTTCATCTATAGCTTCTTCCTTCTCTTCACTTCGTAAAAAATAATATCCCACTAAAAGAATTAGAGCTAGCGCTAATATCAGAAAAATTGTCTTTTTTATCATTTTCATATATTAAAATTTTATATAGTTGTGCATATTTTAGCACAAATAAGCTTCAATGGAGAGTTAAATTGTGATAAAATTGGGTATTGAGTTGTAGAATAAATTTTTTACTTATTAAAAAACATGAAGATTTTTAAATGCTTGGAGTGTGCTAATGATATTGAACTTGAAGATAGGGATTACAAAATTGGAGAAGTTATTGAGTGTCCGTTTTGTGGTAGTGAGTTAGAGGTTGTAGAAGTCAAGACTGATGGTAGCTTAGTTTTAGATATAATTGAAGAGGAGAAGTAATAATGTCTGAAGGGGATAAATTTGAACAGCAGAGTTTTTTTAACGATGAAGAAACAGTCCCTGAAAAGGAGTTGAAAGATATTCCTAAGGGTCCGCCACTTTTCAGAGATAGTTCTGATGTTGTAGATGACAAGGAGGGAAAAGTTCGGTATTTTGAAAAAGGTACTAGTATTAAGATGTATGAGAATGAACGAAGGCTACTTTTTCTCCAGAGTGATATTATTGCTAGACATGTGAATGATGGTAAGCGTGACAAGGAAGGTTTTGAACGTTTTCATTTTTTTACTAATGCAGAATTCCAAGGAAAAGAAAAGGACTATGTAAAAGCAGCTAGGGGAAATTTTGCTGTGGTTTTTAATTTGGATTCTAAGAATAATGTTTTATGGATTAGGTCTAAGGACGGTTCTATTAGGCAGGCCAAAAAATACTTGAAGGAAAATAGAATCGCTATGAGTGATGATTAGAGCCCCATTTCATCTAATATCTTCTCGCCTGCATCTTTAGTAAAAACTTTTTCGATCTTTTCTTCATCTATTTTTTTCTTTTCTTTAAACATCTTGTTTATTTCAATGAAAAGCTTGTCTGGTGTTACTTCTCCTTCTGGTATTATTTTAGCTAGATTAAACTTTTCTAATAATTGAGCGTTTTTTAGTTGCTCATTGTTTCTTGTCCAAGGGATTGGAATTAAAATCGAAGGTTTTTTGAATAGTCCTAGTTCATAAACGGTGTTTGCTCCAGAACGCCCTACAAATAAATCACAGTTTTTGTAAATGTATCCTATCTCTGAAGGATCTACGTATTTAGTTGCGTGGAAGCGATTTTGAACTTTTGTCGAAAGCTTCTGTTTATCTTTTAATATATTATCGTAATCATTAAAAACTTTATTATCTCCAGTTTGTAGTATTACTTGATAGTATTGAACTAAATAAGTCATCATTTCTCGAACAGTTGTGTTTAGAATGTGTGAGCCTTGACTACCTCCAGAGATATAAATTATGGGAGCCTCTTTTCTGTTTTTTTTCATTTTTTCTATTATCTTTGCAATTTCTCCAGATTTTTTCACCCTGAAAAGCTCCTTTTTAATTAGGTTTCCAGTTTGTATAACTTCTTTTTTGTGAAAATGCTTTTTTGAATCTGGGAATGTGATGAATATTTTTTTTGCAAATTTTGAGGATATTTTGTTTGCTAATCCTACACTAGTAGTTTGTTCGTGTATGTATACGGGAATTTTAAAAACCCATCCTGCTATACATACTGGTACTGTAACATATCCTCCTGTTGAAAAGATTAAATCTGGTTTCTCTTTTCTTATTATTTTAAAACTATCTATTAATCCCCCTATTGTTCTAAAAATTAATGCTATGGTTCTAAGGTTAAAATATCTTTGTAATTTTCCTGCCCTTATTATTTTGTAATTCAAATCAGTTTTTTCTAAGAGTTTTTGTTCTATACTTTTACCTTCTTTCTCTCCTTCCATTGCCAAATTTCCTCCGATATAGAGGATTTGTTCATTTGCATTGGTAAATTTGCTCTTTAAATATTGGGCGAAGGAAATGGCTGTATGTGCATGTCCTCCGGAACCCCCTCCTGTTATTATTATTTTTTTATCTAATTTTGCCATAAAAGTTTTTTCGAGATTTTAGTTCTTTATTACTATACCTACTTATTTGCAGTAGCAATGCTATGCTAGCAAATGTAACGATTGTACTAGAACCACCGTATGTAAAAAATGGTAATGGTAATCCTGTAATGGGTATTATACCTATATTTGCGGCAATGTTTAACATGGCTTGTAGAGTTAGCCAGAGCGTTATTCCAATGGCGATTAGTTTTCCTTGTGCATCTGGGGCATTTTTTGCTATGTAGTAGCCTTTAAAAAGGAAGAATATCCATAGCCCAATTACGATTACCGCACTTATGAATCCAAACTCTTCTAGTACTACAGCAAATGTTGAATCTGTAAATGCTGTGTTTTCTACCAAATATCCAAATCTTTGTCTTGATTGTCCAAAACCTTTCCCCCAAAAACCACTTGAACCAATACCTATTAATATTTGATGTAATTGATACCCTGTACCTCTTGGATCTGCTACTTCTCCTTGTAGTAAAAGTTGAAAATATGTGCTTATTCTTTCAAGTCGATATGGTTCTATTACTATGGCTATTGTCCCTACTAAACCAAGTACGATTGTTGTAATAATTGTGCCTATCGTTTGAATTGCACTGGTTGAAGAAAGGAAAAAAAGAGCTATTGCTGTAAGACATATTACTATTGTTGTCCCCATATCTGGTTCCAACATAATTAAGATAGAAACCAAAAGTAACACGAAGACAAAAGTGAAAATCTTCTTTTTCCCTTCTCTGTATGCATGTGCCGTACTGGTGGTCTTAATATCATTAAACTTTGCAAGTAAAGCAGCAAGAAATATTATTAGTATTGGTTTGACAAATTCAGCTGGTTGAATACGAACTCCTCCAATATCAAACCACCTTCTAGCTCCGTTGATTTCTTCTCCGTAGATTAAAACTAATACCAGTAAAAGGATGTTTATTAAAAGTAATGGTGTAATGAGCTTTATTATCCTATGATAATCAACTAGATAGATAATTGTTCCTAGAGCTATACCAAAAACAATCCAGATTAATTGTAATTTAAGAAAATATGCTTGGTCTTCAAAAATCTGTCCAGCAATATATACACTTGCGTTAAAAATCATTATAGTTCCGAAGATGGTCATAAAAAGTGTGAACAGAATGATTGATCTGTCAGGTTTCCCTTTGTCTATTTTGTTTTCTTTCCTTGTGATTTTCCGATTAGACATAATTGTTTTTTTAATATACTATAAATCAAAGGATTTTAATAATAGTATATTATGGCTGATTTGCATACTCGTAGTAAAGAGCTTGGTCATTTAGTTGTAGTGGGCGGTCCTGGTGGTTCTGGAGCTTCTACTATAGCTAAAAAATTAGCACAGCATTTCTCTCTTAGCTATTTCTATGGTGGTAAATTGATGCGAGATTTAGCTCAGAAGCATGGTTTTGAGAGCTTAACGAAGTTTCTAGAAAGTGAGGTTTTTGAGAAAAATCATTTGAGATTTGATTCTTTAATAGATGAAAAACTTTTTGAAAAAAGCTTTTCAAGAGATATTCTAATAGATAGTAAGATATTTGCTGCTTTAGCAACAAAACATGAAATCCCCTGTACTGTGAAAATTTGGATAGATGCTGATATTGACGTTAGAGCTCAGAGGACAAAGGGGAAGAAAATAACGGATTTAACTTTAGATGAAATACGACATAATTTGGAAAAAAGATTTGAAAATGACAAAAGGAGGTTTATGGATTTGTACGGTATTGAGTTTGAAAATCAGAGGAAGTACAATGACATAATGGTCAATAGTTCTCATCAAAATGAGGTGGAAACTTTTGAATTTATTTTAAAATTAATTGAAAATGGAAGATATTTCAAAAAAAGTTAAGAAGGAAGAGCTTGATGTTATCTGGTTGAGATGGAAGTGTTTAAATTGTGGCTACCTTTATGAAGGTATTGAAGTTGTTAAAAAATGCCCTAAATGTGGTAATGAGGATCCAGATAAGTTTGCTGATGTTGACTAATGCCGAGAGCGAGAATCGAACTCGCACGCCCTTAGCGGGCACAGGATTTTAAGTCCTGCGTGTCTGCCAATTCCACCATCTCGGCATATTCTAGCGTATTATAGTGCCCAATAACTAAGAAAACAACCTTTTGGAGGTGACGACGGGACTCGAACCCGTGATAGCGGTTTTGCAGACCGCGGCCTTAACCACCTTGGCTACGTCACCATCTTGTGAATTTCTTGGTATGTTAGTATACTTTAAGAAATAATTTGAATCAAGATTAAATTATGAAAAAAGGGCTTTTTGACTTAATATTATACATCTTTTCCTTTGTTTTTGTAATGCTTTTCTTTCCTTCTGTAAAATTACCTTCTGATTTTGTTTATCTATCTAGTGTGTTAATTCTTGTTGGTTTAGGTGTAGCACTGTCGAAACCTGTGCTAACTTTTTTAACAGTTAAGGTTGTTTTTTTAACTAGACTTTTAGCTGTAACATTAATCCTTTTTGGTGTTTTTCTTGCTTTAGAAACTTTTCTACCAGGCTTTTTAGTTGATAATTTAGTCTTTCAGGAAACTGATTTAGGTTGGTTGTCGCTAAAATCCTTCGAATTTGATAAAATAGGGACGATGGTACTGTTATCTTTAAGTACTGCTTTTGTGTCATCTTTAGTTAAATTACTTCAAGAATAATTAAAAATGGATCAGAGTGTTTTAAATGGATTGATGATAACGCAGATAATCCTTGCTATTTTGATTGTTGCCTCAATTTTAGTACAAAATAGAGGTGAAGGCGTTGGTGAATTGTTTGGTGGTGGAGGTGGTGGTGAGCACTTCAGAACTCGCAGGGGTTTGGAGTCATTTCTTTACTATGGAACAATTTTCCTGATTGTAGTTTTTTCAGCACTATCATTTGTAATAGTTAAATTCTCTACATAAAAATAAATATAGTTATGCTTAGAGATTTTTTTTGGAATTATCCAAAATATTTTTCAAAATTTATCGGTTCTACTAGTCCCCTTTTCTATATCTTCGTAGCTATCTTCTTGGGATATTTTGTTTATTTCGGTTTTACATCAGATTTTGTTCGTAGATTTGTTGAAGGTCAGGATACCACTGTCGTAACTGAAGCTGCAGTTGGTACATTACTTTCAACAAATCCTATGTATGTAACTCAAAATTCTGTAGATCGTGATTTCTACGCACTTGTTTACGAAAGATTTATAGAGGTTGATGCTTCTGGTGAGCCCATAGCCAGTCTTGCATTTGAATGGGCTAAAACTAGTGATCTTGAATATCTTTTTAAATTGCGAGAAGGGGTTGTTTGGCATGATAATACACCTCTAACGGCAGACGATATTGTTTGGAATTTTGAGACTTCAATTTTTTTAGCTGAAGAATTTGGAGAAGATACATATGGTAGAGCTTTGGAAGGGGTTAAAATTGAAAAAATAGATGATTACACTTTGCGTTTTAAGCTTGAAGAGACTAACGCTACTTTTTGGGAAGCAATTTCGGTGTATATGATTCCTAAGCATATTTATGAAAATGTTTCTTTGAATAATTTTGCACTGAGTAAAACAAATACTAATCCAATAGGTTGTGGTGTTTACAAAGTTGATTCAATTAGTCAAAGAGGTTTTGCGTTGAGTGTTTTTGAGGATCATTGGTTAGAACCCTCTATTAAAAATTACAGGTATTTGTTTTTTGAAAACTATGATGATTTAAATGGTGCCGTTAAAAATAACGAAGTTGATATTATTAATACCTTTGATTTGGATAAGGTAGATAATTTGGAAGATTATCCTTTTTACAAAATTAAAGAATCTGTTTTGTATAATAGGCAAAAATTGATATTTTTTAATACTAGGAGAGAGCAATTTTCAGATGCTGAATTTAGAAGAGCGCTTTCTTTTTTAATAGATAATGAAAAACTTCTTGAAGTTGCAGGTATAGAGGGTGTTTTAGCTACAGGGCCAATTCCTCCAACTTCTTGGGCTTTTAATGATTCCTTAGAGCCATTAGAGTATGGTCCAGATGAAGCAGCTGAGATTTTTGAGTCTCTTGGATATGAGCGAGATTCTGAAGGAGGCTATTATCTAACGGATGATAATAAGGTGCTTTCCTTGAGTATGTCTTTTTTTGATTCTGAACTTAATCAGAGATTGGTTGATGCTCTTACAGAAATGTTTAGGGAGGGTGGTGTTTTACTAAGGTCAAGACCTTTAAATTATGAGCAGGTTATGAGAGAGATTTTACCTACAAGAGATTTTGAATTACTATTGTATGAGATAGAGGTTGCTACAGATCCAGATCAGTACAATTTATGGCATTCTTTAAGAATAGACCATCCGATGCTTAATATTTCTGGTTATGATTATTCCAGAGTAGATATTTTGCTCGAGCGAGCTAGAATAAGTTTAGATAAAGAAGAGAGAAAAGAAGATTATTTTCTTTTTCAACGTTACTTAACAGATGATGCTCCTGTTACTTTCTTGTATCATCCAAAAGTATTTTTCATACTAAACAAAAACTTAGAGGGTTTTGATGCCAAAGATATTTCTTCTCCAAGCGATAGGTATGGGAATGTCCACGAATGGTATTGGGATATTTAATCCTTAGAAGTTAAGGATATTTTAATATTTTTCTTTTTCAAATCTTTTTCTTTCCCTTCTTCATCGTCAGGATCTAATTCTTTGAATTTTTCCATGAATTCTTTTTTTGTTAATGTCTTAGCTTCTTTATCATCATCATCTTCTTCCTCTTTCTCTTTCTCTTCCTCCTTCTCTTCTTCTTCCTCCTTCTCTTCTTCTTTCTCTTTCTCTTCCTCCTTCTCTTCCTCCTTCTCTTCTTCTTTCTCTTCTTCTTTCTCTTCCTCTTTCTCTTTCTCTTTTTCTTTCTCTTTTTTTTCTTCTTCCCCTTTCTCTTTCTCTTCCGCTACACTTTTTTTAGAATTCTCGAATTTTTCCCTTAAAGAACTTCCTTGTGGTGTTTCAACATCGTTTTTTCTTAGTAGTTCTTGTAAAACTTTTTTTGTTTTTCTCTGACTTATTCTAGAAATTATTGATAATGCTAACCAAGCTAGGAACAATCCTGAGAAGAAAAAAAATCCAAAAGCTATTAAAAGATCGGGGTTGCTTCTAAGAGTTTGTAATATGCTTCTGTAATCTGTTAAATCAAAATCTCCGAAGCTAAATGAAGAACCTTCTTTCCCTGTTGATACAGGGGTGATGGTTGCTGAATCTGCACCTATTTCAAAAACAATAGGTTCGGAGTAATAGCTTACGAAACCATTTCTTCTTGTTGTCGCTATAGCTGTATGTATTCCCTCCTCGATATCTTCTGTAAATGTATGTTCCCATTCTCCATTCGAATCTACTTCAACGAGGGTTTTTTGATTTGAAATACCTCCAGTTAAAAAAACTTCAACTTCAGAATTTGCCATAGCTGTACCGGAGATATTGATTTCGTTGTCAATAACTTTGGGTGGACTTATTACAGGGGGTCTGGGTATTATCGTTATTGTTCTTTCAAACGTTTGTTCTGTTTCTTGCTGATCTGTAAATCTAAACACCAACACATGTCTTCCAAGGCTTAAAGATGGTAATGTATATGGACTTGTTATTTCCTCAAATTCCTGTCCATCAATTTCTAGAAAAACTCCTTTCCCAGAAGGATCTTTAAAAGTAATGATATGATTTGGATTGTCGGAAATTTCGGGTAAATTTAAAAGTAACTGTTCTTCGATTTTCTGTATCCTTTCACTTTCAATAGCGTCTAACTCTTCTCTTACATCTTCAGCAAATAAACTCGGAACAAGAGAAAAAGTCAATACTAAAAGCATTATTATTGTTAGCAATTTTTTCATTTTTCAGCTATTTTTTTAAATTACTTCACTAGTTTATCTGGAAAAAGAATTCCTTGCAAATGATCATATTCGTGTTGTATTACTTTTGAACTGTAGTTGTCAACTTTTTTACCTTTTTTTTCGCCTAATCTATTTTTGTAAATTATTTTAATTTTTCTGTATCTGGGAACTTCTTTTTGTAACTCTGGTAAACTTAAACACCCTTCTATTTCTTTTTCTTGAACGTTACCAAGATATTCTATCTGTGGATTTATGTATTCTTCAAATTCGTTTGTTTCTGTATTCAAAGCTACGAAAACACATAGAGGTTTTCCTACTTGTATTGCTGCTAATCCTGCTGTCATCCATCCTTCAGCCATCGTATGATTTTTGGCTGTATATATTAAGTCATCAAGGAACTTTTGGAATTCAGAGCTTTTTATTTCTAAATTTGAAATAGGCTTTGATTTTTCCCTGAGTTTTTTTTCTTCTTTTTTGTTTTTTATTGTTAAAATTTTTAACTTCTTTGGCATTAAAAAAGATTTTTATTTATATACTCCCTATTATATCATTAGTGGCAAGGTTTACAATTTTTGTTGTACACCACTATATTTTTAGGTATAATTGGGAGTTCGTTATGGTGGGCATAGCTCAATTGGTTAGAGCGTCGGTTTGTGGTACCGAAGGTTGTGGGTTCAAGTCCCATTGTCCACCCCAATTGAAATTTTCAGAGAAAAAATCTTGATTTGTCATATTCCTATAACCTATTTTGTAGTTCCAACGGATTTCTCCCTCATCTAAGATTAAGTTTTCTGCCAATTCGTTAATCAAAAGTGTTCTCTCGTCTGAAGTTCCATTTAAAAACAAATTTTTAACGTTGAAGCATTTATTTATAAAAAGTTCCAACT
>SLSN01000004.1 GCA_007130415.1 Patescibacteria group bacterium | reverse complement strand
TTAATATATAAAAAATTATACTCTTTTTTTTGAAATATTCATAATCATAACCAATTCTTTGCGGTATTGTTAACAAGTTTCTCCCAGAAATTTGCCAAAGGCCTGTTATACCAGGTTTAAGCTTAAGAACAGAATTTACCTTCTTCTTAAAAGAAGGGTATTCTTTGCTGTATAAATCAATCTCCTGTTTAAAATACGCCCTTGGCCCAACCAAACTCATATCACCTTTTAGAACATTAAAAAGTTGTGGCAATTCATCAAGATCAAACCTTCGGATAATTTTTCCAACAAGTGTAATCCTAACATCATCCTTTATTTTCAACTTAGCTCCATTTTCCATATATTTTTTTCTAAGCTCTGCAAACTCTGCATTACTGTGTAAAAGCTCATGAGCATTAGGAACCATTGTTCGAAATTTGTACATTAAAAAAAGCTTACCATCCCTACCAACACGCCAGTGATTCTCTGCACACACTGGAGATTTAAAATCCGTCAGTTTAACAGCTAAAGATATGAGTACTAAGAAAGGAGAGAAAAGTAAAATGAAAATTAAAGACAAAAAAACATCTAAAATTCTAAGAACCAACTCTAAAGTGTTAATCTTTTTTAAGAATTTCATCCGTTAATTCAACCATCTTATTTTCAAAAACATCAAAGCCAAATTTTTCTGCCTGCTGCTTACACTTCTCTGGATCAAAAGAATAGCTACTCCATTTCTCCAATTCATTTTGTAAAGAATTAGCAGAATGTTCTTTAAAAAATTCCCCTGTAACACCATCTACTATCGTTTCTAAAACACCACCTCCAGCAAAAGCAAGAACAGGACAACCAGCTGCATTTGCTTCAATTGGGACAATTCCAAAATCTTCATCTTTTACTGGAAAAATTAAAGCTTTGCATTTAAAAAGTAAATTCGCCTTTTCATTATCATCGACATAACCTAAAAACTCAACATATTTCTCTCCTTCTAATTCTTTAACCATTTTTTTCAAATCTTCAACAAAAGAACCCTTACCTGCAATTTTCAACTTCTTCTTTGCATTTATACAAGCTTTAACCATTAAATCAACTCCTTTGTATTTTTCTACCCTACCTACATAAAAAAACCAATCCTCTCTACTTGAATAATCTGGATTAAATTTAATGTAATCCATCTCTACTGGAGGATACAGAACTTTCGCATCCAATTCATAAAATTTCGCAATTCTTTTTGCAACCTCTTTTGAATTTGCAGCTATCATATCTGCACGTCTAGCTGCATTTTTATCTCTCCTTTTCCAATATCCATGCAACAATGGTTTAAAAAGAGAGTATATTTTGTATGAAAGTTTGTAAGTATGACGATCGGATCTCGTATCAAGCCAAAGATACCTTGGAGGTGTTAAACAGTAAAGAAAATGTTTTGCTCCCTTTGGTGTTTTAACAAATTTCGCAAATGCAGAAGACACAGAAATTATTAAATCATATCCTTTCAAATTTAACATTCTAAAAGCTAATGGGTATAGAACAAAGTATTCCTCTCTAAATCTCTTTTCAAATGGCATCCTTTGAACAAAAGAAGCTCTGACATCTTTACCTTGAAAATGCTTTTCCAAAACATCCTGCTCATATATTGATGTATATATTGTTGAATTTGGGAAAACTTTTGTAAAAGCAATAATATCATCCTGGGCTCCTCCCCAAAATTGCAATTCATCTGAAATTATTGCAACCTTTAAATCCCTAAATTTCTTCTTTTTTGAATTCTTCATACTTTTTGCTTACAAAATTAGTAAACTCTTTTAAAAATTTTTCTTCTGAGAAGGATTGTGCTCTAGATTTTAAATCCTTTTCTTTGAAAGATTCTTTTTTAAAGTTAGAAATTAGTTTTGATAGCTCATCAACAGAAGAAAAGAAAAGACCCGTCTTTTTTTCTTCTACTGTCTCGGTAAGACCACCATAGTTATATGCAAGAACTGGACATCCACAAGCCATAGCTTCTAATGGTACAAGACCAAAATCCTCAATTCCAGGAAAGATGAATGCTGTAGCATTAGAATATACTGCTTTTAGTTGCTCATCTGATATGTATCCCAGAAAGAGAATGTTTTTCGATTTACCAGCTAATTTTTTAAGATATGGCATATCTGGTCCATCACCAACTATGACTAATTTTTTGTTTTCTTTTTTACATGCCTTAATTGCCCAATCTATTTTTTTGTAATCATAAAGTCTCGAAACTACAAGATAGTATTCTTTTTTAAATGATTTTGGTATTAAATTATCTAGATACTGGCTTCCTTCTTCAAGCCAAAAATCTAAAATTCCTGGATAGATGACTACAGAGTCGCAATTGTATCGATGTTTAATTTTTCTTTGAATAAATTCTGAAATTGCAACAATTTCATCTATTCTTTGAGCTGCTGCATAATCCCACATTCTGTAAAAATTCGAAAAGAATGGAGAAAGAATATCTATCAAAAACCTCAACCTTGATGTTCTAAAACTTCTCTCTTTGTCCCAATATGTTCTTGGTGGTGTTAAAAGTAAGCATATGTGTA
>SLSN01000008.1 GCA_007130415.1 Patescibacteria group bacterium | reverse complement strand
CTTGTCAAAGCACCCCTAGTAGCAACCCTTTCACTAAGTTGCCCTTGTATTCTACCTCTTTCTGCAGCTAACAAACCTCTAGACTCTTCAAATTCTTCTTGGTCTTTTTCAAAAATTTCTTTCTGTTTTTCAAGATCATCCCTTTCTTCTTGCAATTCTCTAATTTCTTCAATTACTTCTTTCATGTAAGAAATTTGCGAAGCAATCACAAACCTACTAAATATTAAAGTTTGTAAAAAACCATCATCATTTCCTTGTCTAAAAAGAATTTCTAAAAAGCTATACCTTGAATTTTTGTAAAGCTTTCCAGAAATTTCTTCAACATATTCCTGCTTTTCTGAAAGATCCTCTTCCTTCAAAGAAATATCCTCCTCCCTTTGTTTTAAATCCTCCTCAACTTGCTCCATTTCTTCCTCTACCCTCTTCAGCTCCGCATTTATCAACCTAATTTGCTGATCCAAAGAATATCCACTATCTTGTATTCTCTCAATCTCTGCTTTTACTTGTTCCAACTGAGAAAGCGTTTTTTCTTTCTCTTCTTTCTTCTCATCTAATTGACTTTCATATTCATCAAGATCATTTGAAAAAAGGTTTAGCTTTAAATCACTAAAAAGAAAAAATGAACAAATGGGCAAAAGAAATGCTAGAACAAGGACAGATTTTTGCGAATATCTAAGATTCATGAACATAGTATAGCATTGGTTAGAAAAATTTTTAAGGAAAATTTTGAATAGATTTATCTTTGCAATTCTTCTATTGGTGTACCAGTCGGTACTGGTAGTTCTATACCAAAAATTCTCAGTATGAAGTCAAAGAAGAACCAGAAAGACATGAAAAATACCAACCCTATTACCGCCCAAGTCAAAACACCCTGCGCCATTTTTGTCTTTTGAGGGTCACCTCCAGAAGCCATCCACATATATGCTCCGTATATAACCATTGCACCAGCTACTACACCAATAAAACCAAAGAAGAATCTCACCCCATTGTAAATATATTGGAAAATTTTATCAAGATCTGGAGGGGGATCTTTTGCAAAAGCAACATCCGCAAAAGAGAAAAGTAGCACAAAAAGAAACAAAGGTAAATATTTAAAAATCCCAGTTAATATTAAACTCACCTTTTTAAAAAATAAATCTTAAATCTAAGTAGCCATTATCTGATCTAGCAAGAACCTAATTAACAAAGGCGCTATTAAAGCAACAGCTAATCCTACTATAATATATACCAACGCCTTATTTGCCTTCTGAATTTTAGTCTCATCTCCAAAGGAAAGGATGTATGTAAAACCAGTAACAACTATAAATACGACTGCTATTATAACGGCAAGAGACATGAAGAAATCAAGGGCAAAATCTATAAATTCTTGTAAATCCGCAAAACGAGTAACATTGTATTTAGATACATCCCAATCTGAAGCTTCATTCAACAAATCCTCCTTAGGTATCTCCACAAGAGAATCATTTTTCTCTGTTTCCATAGAAATAGTCCTTTATATTATTTTGATGAAATTTCTAACTAACAAGTTCTACCTTTTTATCAAGATTCAAGTTTTCCATACCCACAGCTTCCTGTGAATCAGTGAGCTGATTAACAACGAAGTTCACAATCAAAAATGCTATAGCTGCAATAATTAAACCTACAATAGCATAAGTAATACCCTTTGTCGCTTTCTGAATCTTACCTTCATCTCCACTAGCCGTTATATACATAAAACCATTGAAAATCAACACCGCAGCTGCAACAACACCTGCCAAAGCGATCAACCACTGAAGCATCAAAGTAATCCACTCTACTAACTGATGTCCTTCATCTCCCACAGGTGTCACCTCCTGTTGTGCGAAAACAAGATTTACTGAACTAACAAATACAACAACTGCTGCACACAAAGACATAAACTTTCTCTGAATAACTTTCATCTTTTCTAAATTTTAAAATTATATAAGTTATTTATCAAAAATATACCAAATTCTTTTTCTTTATACAATAGTTCCACCTTACATTTTTTAAACAACAAAATCAACTGTTAAATATTTTCTGTTACAACAACAAAAACATTGCATATTATTAATAACCTTAAACCCCTGACACCCCCTCAATTACAAAGTTTACAATTAAGAAAGCTACAGCTGCAACAATTAAACCTATGATTGCATAAGTAATCCCCTTTGTTGCTTTGTATATTTTTTGCTCATCACCACCAGCCGTTATGTACAAATACGCACTAAAAATCAAAACTGCAGCTGCAACAACACCAGCCAAACCTATAATCCATATAAAAACATCTTCAAACCAATCTATATGAACCGTAAAACCTCCGACTTCCCTACTACCCAGAGCAAAAACAATATTATTTTCCAAAAGAAAAACATATATTACAAACACCAAAACACTTATAGATTTCTTTACTAACCTCATAAATATTGGTTTAAAATTTTATTTAAAAAATTAAACATTAGGAACCACTGGTAAATCTGCAATCACGAAATCCACAATTAAAAAAGCTATAGCCGCAATTACAAGGCCAATAACAGCGTTTGTTATCATTTTCTGCCCTTTTG
>SLSN01000009.1 GCA_007130415.1 Patescibacteria group bacterium | reverse complement strand
AGACAGTTAAAAAAACAAAAAAAGCTAAAGTTACAGGTGGAAATGAAGGAGTGGAGAAAGTAAATATCATTGAAACGCCAGAAACTAAACCAAACGAAGGACAAAATGAAATGCCAACTGAACAAAAGAAAGAATCTTTGTAAAAAGACTCAAAAGAAAAACACTACAAGCACTAAACTATATTTAGTGCTTGTATTTTTCTGTTTAGGATTCTGGCTCTACCCCACCACTATTAGCTCCTACAGCATACAACCAGCCATAGAAGAATACACACTCGAACTTGAACAAGAAGTCGATTCCTCTGTTAATTTCACCAATACAACAGAACAAGAACAAAACTTTAAAATATACACTCACCGATACAACCCTGAAAAACAGGAGATTCTTGATGATAGAAATTTTGTTACTTTGAGTATAAACTCCCTCTCTTTGGAACCTGAAGAAAGTGCTCAAATAGAATACCGAGTTAGTATCCCCGATGATGTTGTACCTGGCAGCTATTTTTCAATAATCGTTGTTGAGGATATAAACGATGAAGACATAGAAAGAGAAGGAGGCATTGGACTTAATTATGGAGTAGGCACACTAATAGCCATACACATCATTGATGATGTAGATATCTCAGAAGTCTTTTTAAATCAAACACATACTGAATTAAAATACAAAAGACCTCTAAATCCTTTCAATACGGTAATCGAATATAGTATTAGAAATAACTCAAAGTATACGTTTCTTCCAATGGGACAACTAACAATAGCTTCAAAAAAAGATAAACCCCTCTTCTACAGAATTAATGAGCAAGAAACAAGACTCTATCCACAAGATAAACTTACATTTGAATTTGAATACAAAGGAAATCTTAAAAATCTAATTACAAACAAAATAGCTGTAGCTAAAGTTGCTTCCGAGCATTCAAATGAAATAAAAGAAACGCAAATAGACCTCCCCTATTTAACACAAACGTTAAGAATAGGCACTGCTCTTTTAGGATTTGTAGTTGTTTTAACAGCATCAATAATTCTAATTAAGAAAAGTCACCAAAAAAGACTTGAAAAAGCATTTAAAGAAAAATTCTCTAAGAAGAGTTAACTATTTTCTCCGTAGTACGAAAAGAAACCTTTGCTACATCTCTTAAACCTTCCATACCATGTTTTTTGTAAAAACTCTTTCCAAACTTAATAACATGAGTAGCACCTAGTGGAAATTTAACATTGTATGTTTCTTTCATTTTTTGAAATTCTAAAAGAAAAAAATACCTCGCAATTATTGAAGCAGCTGCAACTGCAACATCGCTCTCTGCATGATGGAACTGTTTTAAAGGAACACTTAAACTGTATTCGTCATTTAATCTCCTTTGACTTTTTGAAAACTGGTCCACAACAACAAACTCCACATCATCCCCTACTCTTTCAAAAAGCTTTGATATAGCTTCAACATGTGCTTTAGAAAGTATAATGGAAACATTCTTAAATTCTTCATTTAACTTAGCATATTTCCTAGGATCAATAATTTTAACCTCATATTCCAAATCTTCAATTAATTTCTCACCAATATCCATCATTTTCTCATCTGTTAAGTTTTTTGAATCCATAATCCCGTAATCCTTAACCTTTTTTAGAGAATTCTCATTTATATAACAAGCACAAACAACTAAAGGACCAAAATAATCACCCTTACCTACCTCATCAGAACCAATGTGAGGTTTAAAAACATCTTGCGAAACAACTCTACCATTAATCTCATCTGCAAAATCAACATCAGGAGTTTGCACGACAAGCTTACCACTAGTGTACATCACAGCAGTCCAATTAGACCCCTTAAAGCTCCACTGAACGTATGAATTAGTATTGGAAGTTAAAGTACCAAGACTTTGAAAATACTTGTAAAATTCATCAACTTGGGAATCATTTAAAGTAAATGTTAAGGTTTTTTGCATAATTAAATCCTTTCTACTTTTTGACCATCATCTGTATCTAAAACTTTAAAACCATGTTTTTCAATTTCATCTCTTAAAGAGTCAGATTTTTCAAAATCCTTTTCTTTTCTTGCAGCTTCTCTTTTTTCCAGTAATTCTTCCACTTCCTTTGGTAATTCTTCTTTACTTTTCAAACTCCCATATATATTCAAACCCAAAACCCTGTCAAAATCCAAAATTGTCTGAACAATATCTTCAGGCTTTTCATCTGATTTTAGTAATTCAGAAATTAGCGCAAAAACCCCAGACATATTTAAGTTGTCTTTTAACAAATTCTCAAACTTTTCAACATAATCATTTAGCAGATTACCCCCCTCTCCATCACTACCTAAATCAGAAATTTTTTTAATCAAAGATAACCTAGACCTTCTACTACCTTCTAAAGCTTCCCAGTTAAATTGCAAGGGTACTCGATAGTTAACAGAGATGTAGTGATATCTTAAATCCATAGGTTCGATACCAGCCTCAATTACTTCATCAAGAGTTAATGCATTACCTTTACTTTTGCTCAACTTTTCACCTTTTGGAGTTCGAATAAATTCATTATGAATCCAATACTTCACAACTTCATGTTTGTAAGCACCAAAGTT
>SLSN01000066.1 GCA_007130415.1 Patescibacteria group bacterium | reverse complement strand
GACCATGACCACTCTCATATATTTCCTGCATATTTGCCTTTAAAATATCTGCTCCGAGTTTTATGAGCCTGTCTGTCATGGCAGAAATTTTAATGGTGTTCCCTGGAATTTCAGAAGCTGAAAGAATAATCAAATCACCTTTTTTCGCTTTAAACCACTTATGCTCATTTAAAGAAATACGATTTAGAGCAGCATGCCTTTCTCCTTGGCTTCCCGTTGAAACAAAAAGGAGTTGATTGTCTTGAAATCTCTTCAAATTCTTTTCAGAAACTAAAATATTGTCAGGGACATTGATATATCCTTGTTCTCTGGCAATTCTTACAACGTCATTTATACTTCTTCCAAGTAAAACAACTTTTCGATTTGTTCTTTGAGCTATTGTAAAAACAGAGTGTATTCTAGAAACTAGAGACGAAAAAGATGCAACAACGACCCTACCTTTTGCTTTTTTGATTACGTCCTCGATGTTTTCACGAACTTCAGACTCTGGTAAGCACTTTCCTACTTCAAAAGAATTAGTACTCTCCATTAAAGCAATGTCTGTTTTCTTACCTATCTCTCGAAATTTGTCATAATCCGTCTCTGGCTCATTTGCTGGTGATTTATCAATTTTGTAATCTCCAGAAAAAAGCATATTACCAGCACGAGTCTCAACAAAAATACTGTGAGAGTCTGGAATACTGTGTGTTACTCCAACAAATGTAATATCAAAGTTTCCTAAAGAAAACTTTTTGCTTTTTAAAACATCTACAGTTTTAACTTTCTTTTCTAATTTGAATTCCTTCAGTCTGTTTTTAATTAGGGCATTCGCAAATTTACCAGTATATACTGGAGGGAAATCAAGTTCTGGTAGTATGTATGGAATTGCACCTGTGTGATCTAAATGTCCATGAGTTATTACAACCCCGACAATTTTTGATTTATTCTTTTTTAAGTATGAAAAATTTGGTATTAGATAGTCAATTCCAAAAGAATCAACTTCTGGGAATGTAAATCCCATATCTATTATTAAAATCTGACCCTTGTATTCAACAAAAGAGCAATTTCTTCCCACTTCCTCTGTTCCAGACAGCGTACATATCTTCAATTTATCCATTAATTATTTACCTTTCTATATTATTTAAAATCCTTGTATTATATCACAAAGAATCAAAACTATTAGGTTTTTTGAGATATCTACCTTTTTCGTATGATATAATCCTTTATTATGAAAGAAATACCAAAAGTATATGAATCTGCTTTAGAAAACGAAATATATGGAAAATGGGAAAATTCAGAATATTTTTCTCCAGAAAAAGTAGAAAAATATTTACAAAAAAAAGGCTTGAAAGTTAAAAACCCCTTCGTCATATCCCTACCCCCTCCAAATGCAAACGGAGTTCTTCATTTGGGAAATACATGTGGGTATTCTTTTCACGACCTTCTTGGAAGATTCTATCGAATGAGAGGATCTCCTGCTCTACTACTTCCTGGTAAAGATCACGCTGGAATACAAACAGAGACAGTTTTTGTGAAAAAACTTTTGGAAAAAGGAGTTGAAAAAAAAGATTTAGGAAGAGAAGAATTTTACAAACAATGCTATGATTTTTGTATAGAAGCAGCAGAAAATGCTCGAAATCAAGAAAAAAAGACAGGTCTCTCTGCAGATTGGACTAGAGAATTTTTTACCCTAGATCCTAAATTAACAAGTACGATATATTCAACATTTGAAAAAATGTTTAAGGAAGGATTAATATATCGGGGGAAGAGAATTATTAACTTCTGCCCAAGCTGTAATACTGCACTTGCGGATATTGACACGACCCATGAAGAACGCAGAGGAATTTTCGCATACATACGATATCCATTCGTTGATGAAAAGCTAGGAGAAGGAATGGTTGTTGCAACAACAAGACCAGAAACGATGCTAGGAGATACTGCAGTTGCTGTTCACCCTGACGACGAAAGATACAAGAAATTTATAGGTGAAAAAGTTTTAATTCCAATTGCAAATCGAGAAATACCAATAATTGCTGATGAAAGTATCGACATGGAGAAGGGTGCAGGTGCTCTTAAGGTAACCCCTGCTCATTCACCTATTGATTTTGAAATAGGTTTGAAAAATAATCTTGAAGTTCTTAATGTGATTGACGAGAAAGGTTTAATGACAGGGCCAATTCCAGAGAAATATGTTGGTATGGAAACAATAGCTTGTTCAAAAGAATTGGTGAAGGATTTGGATGAATTAGGTTTTTTGGAAAAAATCGAAAAAATTGATCATGAAGTTGTTGTTTGTGAAAGGTGTGATACTACAATACAACCAATGGTTTCATATCAATGGTTTGTAGATACAAAACCCCTTGCAAAAAAAGCTGTTTCTGTTTTAAAGAAAAAAGAAACTGAAGTTTTACCAAGTGGTCAAATGAGATCCCTACAGAACTTTTACGAGCAAATTGAACCATGGTGTATTTCAAGACAACTTTGGTGGGGCCACAGGATACCTATTTGGTACAAAGGAGGGAAGAAGGCATATGATGAGTCTTTGGAAAACCCAGAGAAGAAAATCGAATCTGAGGCGGTATTTTCAGTTGAAAGTCCAGGGGAAGGTTACG
>SLSN01000054.1 GCA_007130415.1 Patescibacteria group bacterium | reverse complement strand
TTTCATCTTTTTCTAACCAATTTTGATGCTCTAAGTCTTTCTTTTTGTCTAGTATTTTTATCTTGCCCTTTTTTATGCCGTTGTTTTGTCCATAATGTTTTGTGGAGTGTACATATTCTATCTCTTTTTCATTCACATCCGTTATTATTGCTATGTGGTGGCCTTTTTCAATACCTTTAAGCCTTATTAAATCCCCCACTTGTACATTTTCTAGTTCTATGGGTGTTGAGTTTTCATTATTTGTGAGTAAGTTCGCACCTATGTTTTCTATTGGTCTTAACTTTATAACCATTCTCTTAAAAAAGGATAATTTAGGAAATGTAACATTTGATTGTAAATCTCCCATTTTTTCGGATTTTAACCAAGTATCCAAAATTTGCGAAACTAGACCAGAACAATCAATGCCTATACCCTCTTTTTGCATAAACTGTCTGATTTCATTCTCTGAAACTTTTTCTAGATTAAAATTCCTTAGCTTGGCAAAAATATTTACTTCTTCTTCTATTTCTTGAGGAGTACCTTTACCTACAAGTGATCTTAACCCTGCACGAGTGTGCTTTACGTTTATATGGTAGGGAGTTTTTACTTTTTTCCCATTTATATTCAAATTGAAGTAATTATCTATTAATTTTGTAACTTCTTTGGGTAGTTTTTTCATTTTGTCATCTTTATTTGTTTATTTATTTTTTCTAGAGTTTTCTTTGTCGTCTTTTTCAGCTCTCCCTTTTCAGTAATAATACCATCTAGAGTTTGTATCCGAGCGACTTCATAATCAGGACTAACAAGTTGCCCAACTTTTGTCGCTAATACTAAATATTCTCCGGGTATTATATCCTGGATGCTGTATCCTTCGCCAGTTTTTATAAATCGGTCGTCATGTAACATGTATATTCCTTGTTCGATGTTTTCGGAGATTTTTTGTCTTGATTGTTCTGTGTTGCGAATAAATATTTGAGAAGCATCTATTGGTATTATTGCTAGCTTATTTTGTTCTTCAATATATCTTGAAATGTTTGTGTCTGCTAGCCCTTTGTGGAAGTATCGGTTAAGGAATCTTGTAAATCCAGTGTCTTCTTTAAAAAGAAATTCTGCAAAATGAAAGGCTTGTAAAGGAATAAATTCTTCGTTGAGCATAAGTTTTGTGTGCATAGGTGTTGAAGCTGGTTGACGTGCATTTATTTCTATTAAGTAAATTCTTTGCTTTGGCGTAATTATGAAGTCTACTCCTAGCATACCTCTATATCCACTCGCCAACATTTCCTTTTCTATTCTTTTAAGTATTTCCTGTATTTTCTTTTGATTTTTAGGGGTTATTTTTTCAGGGTATTTCCAATCGTTACCTATTGTTCCACCTTTTTTTGAAGTTAGTTCTTCAATACCAGTTATTTGGTATGAAATGCCTCCATAAACCATTCCAAATCTTGTAATGCAAGCATTTAGAGTATATACATCTCCATCTACAAACTCTGCTACTCTTGCAAGTCTATTTCGGTATTTTTTCCTTTCTTTTGCATAGTCTCTATCATTTTCTATGAAAACGGTGCTGTTACCAGTATGTCCTCTGTTGTATTGTATAACCATTCTTTCTCCGAGTTTGTCCTTTAGTTTTGAATATGAGGTGTTATTTAGTGTTGAGATTATGGTTTTTGGAAAAAACGATTGTAGTGTTTTTAAACTATTGTACTGAGAGATTTTAAGCTCAAATCTTTTATTTAAAGCAGATGTGGTATTTAAAAGATTGTAACCTAGTTTTTCACACGTCTTTTCTATTTGTAAAGAAACTTTAAAAACGATAATATTTGGTTTTGTGTCTTCTGGGGTATTTCTTCGGATATATTCTTGTACTTTTTCATTTTGCAATATTTTGTTCGAATTGCGAAATATGGGATTTGCAGTTTTTTCTTCCTTCGCCAAAGAGAAAACATTAATTCCTTTTTCAATTGCAACATCAAGCAAAGGGTTATCATCAGAGCATATTATGTGGTAATCCTCGATGACATTTTCTAAACCTAATGCTCTTTCTGGATCGTTGCAGACAAAAAATATTGGTTTATTTATTTCCTCCATTTATTTTGTTCCCGTAAATATACATAATGGTTTTTTAATTTCCCAGCCTTTTTCTTTAGCTTTCTTAATCCCCGCTATTGTTAAAGCACTTTCATTTGATGTCTCTATCCCTTCTCTTTTAAGAATTTCTTGAGCTTGCATAATCTCCTTGTCGCTAATGGCCCACCCTGTTCCATTTGTTTCTTCTATTATCTTTTTAACATCTACCTTTCTATGTCCCACCCTATCAACTATTGAGTTTGCAATACTATCCTGACTTTTTTCGTAGTCTTTGTCAAATTCTTGTACAAGGGTATTCACTTTTGTTGTTTGTACTATATGAAATGGTTTTTTGAGATTCAAGCCTTCATAAATTCCTTTTGCTGTTGTTCCACTAGATGTTGGTATGAATATGCTGTCAAAATCCTCTCCCTCTATTTCATAACCTATTGTCTTAAAACCTTCGTATCCATATTTATCTGTTGAGCCTCTTAAAAATGTTAAATTGTTTTCTTTTGCAAAAAGGAATGCTTTACTTAATGGCTTTTTTGTAAAATGAAAGATAA
>SLSN01000002.1 GCA_007130415.1 Patescibacteria group bacterium | reverse complement strand
CAAAGATATCAAAAGCTCTCTTTGTAAAGGACATTTTTTAATTGCACAAAAAATTTATATATACCTAGCACACCAGAACGATCTGCTTATATCATTGTATAGAGTAAATAAAAGAATGTAAAGGATTTTACTTAGCTGGATATCCTTCTACATATTCAGAAGACATAGCATTAGCAAGAACTTCAAACTTTGCTTTTCGCGTTTCTGTATCACCTATAAACATAACCTCAGGATTTACGAAACCTTCTCCTTTCAAACGAAGCATTGGGAGGACGCTCTCTTCCTTAAAAAACCTGTGGTAATATACTAATTCTCCTTCTTCTACATTAATAACACCCGATTGCTTATCACCAGGGAGAGTAAACTGTCGATGATGTGGGTAAAAATCAGTTTCTGCACCCGTTTCAATAACACTAGGGACTCTAAATGCAACAGACTTTGGATATTCTTTAGAGTGAATATTTTCTGCAAGTTTATCTTTTGGTAACAACGAAACCTCACCTTTCTTCTCAAATTCTTTTAACCAAATTCTCCCTTCTTTCAACTTACCATCTTGAGAGAAGACAAGATAAAGGGGATAGTCTGTTTCATATATGGGGACACCTTCTAAGAGACGACTGTAATTAACTTTGTAATATTCTTCTTCCTTAACAATTTCATCAACCCTATATTCAAAATCCCCTGTAAAAAACTCAGATGTCATCTTAACTAAAGCCTCCTGAACGCTCTCTTTACTCTCCGGATTAATCTGTACATTTGGTAAGCTAAAAGGCTTTTCAGAACTTATCTCTACAAAATGCTTAGGTGCAGTGCTGTAAGCAATACTTCCTCCATCAAAATCCCATCTTGTGTACTTTGGAAATGCGGGTAAAGGATTCTTTTCATCAATCTGCTCATCAACAAGAGCATTTACAAAATTTCGAACTTCTTCCAAATAATACCCCCCTTCACGAG
Source organism: Patescibacteria group bacterium (assembly GCA_007130415.1). Classification (GTDB taxonomy): domain Bacteria; phylum Patescibacteriota; class Dojkabacteria; order SC72; family T1SED10-24; genus PWIP01. The sequence goes on along the minus strand of SLSN01000002.1, from coordinate 1,825 downwards.
ACTCAAAAACTGAATACTTTAAATCCTTATTTTCAAATTCAGGGATATTGCTGGGCAAATTTATTTGAAAATGATCATTAGTTTCAACTAAAGGGGAAAAAACATTTTGTTTTTCAATTCTTATCTCATCATTCTCAAGAAAATCCTCTTCCTTTGAATCCAAAACTTCTTCTATTGGATCAGGATCAATAGGGGGTGAACTCTTCTCCTCAGAACCCTTATTCGTACTACAACCACCAGCAGTACTAGCCAAAAGTGTACCAGCTAAGGTCAAAGTCGCAGCTTTCTGGGCCATTGATTTCTTTTTAGATCTTTCAGATTTTTTAAAATCTTTTAAATCTACAGATGTGTCTTCAGTTTTTTCAAATTTTTCTTCTTTATTTTCCATGATTACCCTAGTAAGCTAAAGTAATACTACAGGATTATACATCATTCAGAAGATTTTCTCCAAATCATACTAATTCGTCTCTACGTAAAAATAAGCTTCGATGTTTTCACCTTCAATTTCTACATGTCCCTCACCTTCAAAGAAAAAAACTGGCTTAACAATTTCATCAAATTTTGAATAATATCTGTATTCTAAATCAACCATTTCCAAATTCACCAAACTTACTTCTTGCCCCGTAGGGTTGTAACCATATTTTCCAAATTTCTCAGATTCATCTACGCCAAGCAAATCAAAACTTACAAATTTAGGATATTCGAAGTGATTCATTTCTTCTTTTATTTCCTCTCCTGTAGGCGTTGTTATTTCGGTTAATTCTTCAAATTCTGCTAACAAAAACATTCCTTCTTTTAGCCTACCATCAGGTGAAATTAATAGATAAGTATTCCATAAGTTTCCATTGACAGGTAATTCTCCTAACAACCTACTATAATCTACTCTGTAGTAATTGCCTGTTCTTGAAATATCATTAATTTTATATTCGAAAGCATCAGAAAAAAATCTAGAACTTATTTCCTCTAGTCCAGCTTTAACACTTTCCTCACTCTGAGGATTCATTCGCACATCTTGAATATTTACACCCACATCAAATTTAAAGGATAGCAGGTCTAGAGCATTGTCATAGGTGATAGTATTGTCGTTGTCTTGCCAATAGTGCATTGTTTGATCAATAGTATGAAAAGAGTGTCCAAGAATTTCGGGATGAGGCTTTTCAATATACTCGAGTGTATTTCCTTTAGTCACAAAAACAAAGCTATTTACCCAATCTAGATGACTAATATCTTTAACATTAAATATACTGTAAGAATCTGAATACTGATTAATTTCCTCAATTAAATAACCTGGAAAATTTATTTGATAATTATCGTAATACGTTCTTGGTTCACCTTCTTCTTGAATTCTCTCTACATCTAAATCTTGTGGACCCTGTGTTTCCTCTCTAGAAAAAAGGGCAAACAAAATTAAAATGAATATAATCAAAATAACCCCTATTACTATTACCAATACTTTATATTTTTTTAAAAAAGCTTTGATTTTTTCTGACATATTTATTTTTTAAAAACTTTAATTCTATGGACTTGGATGTGGACAGTCACAAACCCAATTACAAATCTGAGCTGCAGGAGGTCCTACACAACACCAAACTTTATCTGTTTCACAACAATAATGTACTGGATCTGTGTTACACCCAGCACATTCATCGTCACACTTTACTCCACCCCAATCGGCAACACGTCCACCACTCCAACAATCTGTTGGAAAATTTTCTCTATAGCATCTACCACAATCCCCCTTACGATAATCATTACCTGATGCCCTACTACCATCGTTAAAAAGGTTACAACCTAATTTATCAACAAAATAGCAATCTACACATCT
>SLSN01000050.1 GCA_007130415.1 Patescibacteria group bacterium | reverse complement strand
TCTTCATCCGCTATTTTAATCAAAAACTCTTTATCCAAATCAGACAATTCTCTACTTTCAAAAGATTCGAAAAGTATTTCCTTTTCTTCAAAAGGAACTTCTAATTTTCTTAACATATTACACAAACCATACCTACTGTTCTCTTCACAATTTTCCTGAGTAACTTCTTCCAAAATTACATTTGAAAGCTTTGGCATAAAAGCTCTCTGCTTTTCTTGAGTAACCAACTCTTCTAAAACCTCATCCATATCGAAAAGTATTCCCAAATCCCCCTCTTTTTTAAAATTCTCAAAATCATTTAAAATCCTATCTTCCAGCTCATTAGAATATCCTTCTTTTTCAAACTCCATGTCACTTATTTTTAAAAATTAAATAGTATACAAAAAGTCTATTCCATTTAAAAAGAATCGTCAACTTTTGATATAATACACTCAATGGAAAAAGCTAAAACACAAACATGTGAGGATCCACAAGAATTACTAGAGGATGTACGAACTCATCTCGTTTTACCTGACAGAGCCAAGTTTGAAAATGAGCAGGAAGATTTGAGTGAAGAACTTGGTGTTTTTTTGACAAAGGCTGGGTATATAAAAGAGTTGCGAATTAAAGAAAACGAAGATGACCAGGAGAAAGACTTTACATTTGATTATGATAGCGAAAGCAAAATCATATACCTCTCTGAAGAAGAAATACCTTTAACGCATTGGAGAGACAATTTTTTCAGAATTCAAACTCCTCTTTCCAAAACTGAGAAGCATCCTTTCTATCCCGTACACCCATTATATACCCAAGAAGCAGAGGGCGACGAGATACAAAAATATATGTTTCTTCAGAAAACTGTGCTAGCGTACCAGGAATATTTAAAAGACAAAGAGAGTGAAGCAGAAGGTATAGAACCAGAGCAATACTATGAACTCGCCCTCATAGGTGAAGTAAGCTTAACACCATCAGTTGAACTTTTTAGAACTTGTTATGAAAAACGAGAGTTGAATAGCGACTATTCACGAGGTCTAGCGATATCTAGTAGCCAAGAAAATTTCGAGGATGAAAAAACAGAATGTATATTTAAAGCCAAAGAAGATATGAATGAACTAATAACTATGTATCTGTGGAATCCAGAGTTTTTCAAAGGTTTTGTAGACTATCTAACCAAAAGAGAAAAAGGTCCCCTTGGTAAGAAGATAATTAAAATAAGTGAGGGAGAAGCGAAGGAAATAAAAGATATTGTGTTTTCATACGTAGAGCAAATGAAAGAAGAAATAGGGTATAACAAATAAGAACTTTTTCTTGTATAATCTCAATGCGTTAGATAAATTAAAAAACAAATTTTATGAAAGATAGAACTGTAGTTAGGTTTTTGGCAGAAATAAATCAGCAATCAGCAAATGCACTAATGGGTGTAGTTGAAAAGTTAATTCGAGAAGGAAGGGAAGATATGTTACTTTTGATTTCTTCACCTGGAGGTTCTGTTTTTCACGGGCTTTCTATTTATAACTTCCTCAAAAGAGCCCCTATCAATATCGAAACCTGTAATTTTGGATCAATAGATTCAATAGCTTCCGTTGTTTACTGTGCCGGAGAAAAAAAATACAGTTTACCAAATGCAAGGTTTTTAATGCACAGTATTAGTTTCAATGTACGTGCAGAAACAAGATTTGAGGAGAAAAAAATAAGGGAGATTGCAGGTAATTTAAAAACAGATAGAGAAAATATTTCTGCAATAATTGCTGAAAATAGTAAAAAAACTCAAGAAGAAATAGAAGAAATTATGTTTGAAGGAACAACGTATAATGCAAAAGAAGCAAAAACTTTTGGCTTAGTCGATAAAATAGTCGAAGAACTCTTTGACGAAGACGAAGAAATAATTGGAATTGGCTAAATATCCAGAAGTTTAAGAACTGTTTCCCTATCCAATGCATAAAGAAAAGTCGCTAATCTAGGACCTCTATCTGCACTAATTAAAAGATTATACATATCTTTAAAAAAAGTACTTTGTTTTTCCTTCATTAATTTTTCATCACCATCTGTACCTTCTTTTGGAATTTCATAAAGAACTGTTGTTAATTCTTCAATCGTAAAATTATCATTCTCTTGCAAATATTTTTTCACCTTCCTAACAAACCCCTTTCTTTCCCCATCCATTTTAGAAAGATATTCCTCATTAATACTCTCTCTAATCTTAATCATACTTTCTGGATTATATTTCTCTAACCAATTTTTAGCTCTCTTAACCCTCTCCTTTATTGACTCCTTGGTATATTTAAAACCCGCTCTCTGCAAAACCTCATTTATTTTTTCAATATCCCACTGCAAAATTTCTCCAAAAGCGACAGCTTGCCTAAAAGGTATCACATCATCTCCAGAATTCTCTCTGTCGTATTCATCATACTGCCTGAATATTTCAGTATCGAAAGCAAGTTCAAATTTTTGATACGGAGTCTTTCTTGTATACAACCACTTCACAAGATCAGGCTCATAAATTTCCAAAAGATCTTTCGGTGAAATTGCCATACCCGAAGAACCAGACATTTTCCCTCCTAAACCACGCAAACCTATGAACTCATACCCAATGAAAACCGGAGGCTCTGCCTCATAAATTCCCCTAATTATTTTCGAAGATGCTTCGTAACTACCCCCAGGTGAAGCATGATCATGCCCTGCAGGCTCCATAGAGACTTCTTCTGCGTTCCATCTCATAGCCCAATCAACTTTCCAATGCAGCTTTACAATATGCTCCTTTTTAATATCAACTGTTTCTTCCTTACCACTATCTTCACAATGAT
>SLSN01000029.1 GCA_007130415.1 Patescibacteria group bacterium | reverse complement strand
TTATGGATAGCTAAAATCTCTCTGATTTTGTAAAAAGTTCTTCCTTCATATTCCTCCTTTGTAGCAGAAAAGCCACTACTTTCAATACCCAAATTCTCACAAGTGAAAATAGCTCTGGAAAGATGATAACCTTGTGAAATTAAAATAGCTTTGTTTATGTCCCAAATATTTTTTGCTCTTGCACAAGTATCGTAAGTTCTAGAACCTGCAAAATCCTTTATTAAATCCTCACTCTCTATATCCTTCTCATTAGTAAGATAATCGTACATAACCTGTGGCTCATTGTAATCAATTGCACTGTGGTCTCCTGAAAGTATCATTTTTTCTACTTTACCATTGTAGTAAAGCTCAGAAACAGTATCTAACCTATGTCTGAGCATATCATTTGGTATTTTGTTGTCTTTAATACCAGCTCCAAAAACAATCGCCACATCGTATTCTGGTACTATCTTTGCATCTGTATATACTTTATGCTTTCCCAGTTGAATTACGAGAAAAGGAAGTAAAAAGAGATAGATAAGTATAATTACAAATACTAATCCCGTTATTTTTAAAACTTTCTTACTTTTTTCCAAAAGAATTCTTTTTAATATTACATCTTTACGTAGTATAATTTTACTACAAATGGAATTCTTTAGAAAACAAAAAAACAAAACAATACAGTGCTGTGCATGTGCAAGATATTGTGAAATTGAAAATGGGGCAGTTGGATACTGTGGAGTACGACAAAACGTTGATGGTGAATTAATACTTCTTAATTATGGAAGAGTCCTTTTTTTAAAAAAGCAGGGCAAAAAGATGCTTGTAGGGAGCATAGGGAGTAATATGAGGATGTCCTTTGATTCAAATTGGGATACGAGCCTTTTTCCATATCTTCGTTCCAAGGAGATTGGTAGAAAAAAAACAAATGAAGAAATCAAAAAACTAGGATACAAATATGAGCCAGAACAATTGGTAGAATACGTGAAATCTCAAGGTTGCGATGAAATAGTTTTTCAATTTAACGAACCGCTAATATATATTGAATATATCTTGGAAGTTTGTAAAAAGAAAAAAGATGTTAAAACCTCTTTAGTTACAACAGGATATTTTTCCAAAGAAGTTTTGCATGAAATTCTACCTTTAGTTGATGAGATATCTTTTTTGTTCTTTTCTACTTTTGACAAATTCTATATAAAGCACTGTAGTGCTCAACTACCCGTTATTAAAGAAAATATTAAAGTTGTTTTTAAATCAAAAGTTAATTTAAAAGTTCTTGTCCCTTTAATACCACAGGAAGTAGATGTCTTAAGTATTTGCAATTTTTTAAAAGAAATTTCACCTTCAGTACAAATTACTTTCTTAAAATTCCTTCCTTCTTTTAGAATGCTAGATAAAAAAGCAACAACACGGGAAGAACTTGAAAATGCGAAGAAAATTGCAAAAGAGGTGGGGTTAAAAAATGTTGATTTCATTGAATAAAAGTTGTATTCTTGAGTAATAATTTATAAAAGAATTTCTATGAAGATTGAAGAATTGCAGATCAAATTTATGTCTATGGATTCTACCCAGGCAATTAAGGATTATGTTTTTCAAAAGGTTGGGAAACATGAAAATCTTTTAGAAAAAGCCATAAAAGGGGAAGTTGTTCTAAAGGAAAGGGTTCAAAGAAGGGGGGTGGACAAGGACTTCAGAATAGATATTAATATTTCAATGCCCAAAAGTTTGATAATCGTCCAGGAAGCTGGCGAAGACCTTTATGCAATTATTGATAAAGCTACAGATACTCTAGCTCGTAGATTAAAAAGATACCATGATAAATTATCTCAGTGGGAAGGAGAGGAGCCTTGGAAAATAACTCATGCCCAGGAGGCTTTAGCTGAATTCGAGCCTGAAGAAAATTTTGACGAATACGCTGATTACACTCCTAAAATAGCAGTACATAAAAAGATAGAGGATTTACACCCTAGAGATTATGCCGAAGCTATAGAAGAAATGGAACTTAAAGGTTTTAATCAATTCCTTTTCAAAAATAAGAAAGGGCAGTTCTCAATGATATACAAAAGAGACGACGGTAGTTACGGTCTTGTAGAACCAGCTGACGAGCTTTAGTTCTCGTTATGCCTTTCAACAAAATTGCTTATCAAGTTTCTAGTTGCTTTGAAGAAACCATAGCTTGGTTCTTCTTCACCTAAGCCAGGTACATTTATTTGGATAATAGAATCTTGTTGGAATTCACTTAGAACCACATCTCTTTCTTCAAAAATTTTCTGATCTTTATAAATCTCTTCTATCTCTTCTTTTTCATCTTCAAAATTCTTTTCGCTAGGATCTTCATAAATTAACTCTTTGTATTCTTCGAAAAATTCTGCTAGATCTTCATCTGTATATTCTAATCTAGGCTCAATAATTTGCTTTAAAACTAATTCATTTCTAAGTTGTTCTCTAAGTTCTTCTGAAGTTAAGTTATTTTGAGCTAAAGCATCTTCTAAAGCTTCTGCGCCACCTAACTGTTCTTCAATTTCTTGATACGATTTATCTATATCAGCAGAGTCAATATCTACACCTTCTTCTATTCCTAGTTGCCTAACTAATTCTTCTTCGATTAGAGCATCTGCTACTTGAGCTCCATACATCATTTCTAAATTCTTCACATATTCTCTTTTGGGAATTCTTTGCCCATTAACTATGGCAACACTGTAATCATTGTTTAGGTATTGAACAAACAAATCAACTAGTAGGAGAACGAGTAAAAGTGCTAGAACTTTACCTGCAGATTTTGCATATTCTGAGAATTTGCTTCT
>SLSN01000056.1 GCA_007130415.1 Patescibacteria group bacterium | reverse complement strand
TCATAAAAATACTCGCTTCGCAAAAAAGATGCTACGTTAATAATCGCATCTTTATCCAAAAGCATCGAACCAAGTACTGATTGTTCCGCATCTATATTTTGTGGTGGCAATTTTTCCATAAAAATTACTCTAAAATTACAACATCCATGTTACGCACATCTTTTTCAACACTCCCAGATACACTTAGTGTTTTCTCTCTCTTTACATTAGTATATCCTGCCTGTTTGACAAAATCATCAACTTTCGCCAAATCCTCTCCCTTAGACATATTGTCAGTCCTAAAACCTGAAGGTATTAAAACCAAAGGTTCAATTTGCGTCACAATCTTTTCAATCACACTGAATTCTGGGAAATTTTTACCATCACCAACCGGCATTATCAAAACTTCAACATCACCCATATCTTTAAAAGCATCTACCTTAACATCCTTTGATATATGCCCTATGTAAACAACTCTAAGAAGTTCTTCATCAAGAATATATGTAGCACTACCGACATTTCGTCTTACCATCAAACCACCCAATTCAAATTCTCCAGGATTAGTAATATTTAAAACCTCTTCCTTCTTTGTAGGTACAACTTTTTTTTCATCAACCACACCCCTAGTGTCTGTGTGTAAAATGACATCTGCTTTAGTTTTAGGAAATTTAAGACCAACATCTTCAAGAGATAAAGGATCTGTCAAAACGTCAACCTTCTCAAAAGACAAAAAAAACGTTAAGTAGCCTAGGCTTTTAATCTTCATCGGTGGAAAATCTACAAAAATTATCTACACAGAATCATATCATATTATAGCTCATACTCACATAAGTTGCACAACGTTGCTCTCACAACAATTCTCTGGGAAGCGCTCCAAAGAGGAAAACAAGTGTAAAGAACAAGAGTATTCTCCAATTTTTCAAAATTCTCAATATCTAAATCATACCTACTGACAACAAAAACATCCTCAACTATATAAACAAGGCTTTCATCAAGCCAAATAGAAATAATATCTCCTTCTTTTAAATCACTCAAAGCGTAAAAAACTCCAGCACCAAAAGGCACTATTGTAAAACTATGCCCAGTTAAGAGTATATTCCCCCTTTCATCAAAATACTTCATCCAAACACCATCATCTAAACATACATCCCTTTCTAATTTACATATTTCAGCATCTAAATATATCTCTGGGATTTTAATACCACTTTCTTTTGTTAAAATTATTTCCTCATTCTCACCCACTATCTCAGGATTGTAAAAGGACAAAAACAAATATAATAATAGAAAAAAGACTATTTTTAACCTCATAACTTGACTGTTAGCTTAGTAAAACATATAATCCTATGTTATGAAAAAGAATATACATCCAAAATATTACAAAGAAGTTAAAGTTACATGTCTTTCATGTAACAATAGTTTCGACACAGGGTCAACTCTAGAAACTCTAACTACAGAGCTATGTTCTCAGTGTCACCCTTTCTATACTGGCGTTGAAAAAATTGTCGATACAGACAACCTAGTCGCTAAATATGAAAAACGACAGAGTCAAGCTAAAGAATCTTTCAAAAACAAGAAGATGAAGATGATGGCTAGAAAAAAACTAGACCAGAAAGAGGAAAAGAAGAAGACAGGTACGCTAACCCTAAAGGATATGCTTTCCTCAATCAATGATTAGCTATGAAATTTCAAAAGCTAAAAGAAAAGTATAGTTTAGAAAAAATTTCTTCCCAAAAACAAAACCTTGAGCAGGAAGTCACAAAGAATATCTCACAAGATGTTAGTGATACTGTTGCAGAATTAAATCAACAAACTGAACTTTACAATCTAGTAAGCGAGCTTCACAACAAAATAGATAGGTACGAACAGACAGAAGACATAATTAAATCTGAAGAAGATGGTGACCTTTCGGATATGGCCAAGCAAGAAAAAGATATTTTGGAAGAAGATATCAAAAAACTTGAAACTGAGATTAAAAGCAAAATGTTCGAAAAAAAGCTTGAAGACCCTGATGATAATAAATCCATCATTTTAGAAATTAGAGCTGGTGCTGGTGGTCAAGAATCTTCAATCTTCGCTGGCGATCTTTTTCGGATGTATTCCCAATATGCAAATTCAAAAAACTGGGAAATCAATATTATTGACAGCAGTACGAGTGATGCTGGTGGATACAAAGAAATAGTTGCACAGATATCTGGAAAAAACGTCTACAAGAAAATGAAATATGAAAGTGGTGTTCATAGAGTTCAAAGAATACCTAAAACGGAATCATCTGGGCGTATACACACTTCTACAGCTTCAGTGGCAGTTTTACCCGAAGCGAAAGATATCGACGTGCAAATCAACCCTGAGGACCTCAGAGTGGATGTTATGAGATCATCTGGAGCCGGAGGGCAATCTGTAAACAAAACGGACTCTGCAATTAGAATAACTCACCTACCTACTAGTATTGTTGTAAGTTGCCAGGAAACAAAATACCAACAACAAAACAAAGACAAAGCCATGGCCATTTTGAGATCAAGACTCTATGAAAAGAAAAAAGAAGAAGAACATCAAAAAAGAGATTCTTTAAGACTTTCTCAAATAGGTTCAGCCATGAGAGCGGAAAAGATAAGGACATATAATTACCCTCAAAACAGGATTACAGACCATAGAATTAAAAAATCTTGGCACAATCTTGAAGAAATACTCAACGGTTCTCTTGAAGATATGCTCAGTGAAATATCCAGAGAAATAATGAATTTACAAATCCAAGAATTAGAAAAAGGAAATGAATGAACTTTTAATTCTTGAAACTCAAAGAGAACTAGAAAAGATTAACTACCCTACTCCACTTGCCATATCAAAAGAAATTGTTGATTTTTCAAAAGGTAATAAATCTAAAATCAAGGAAATTTTAAAACGGCTATCAGATGAAGAACCTTGGGAATATATTAGAGGATATACATACTTCAAAGGATATAAAATATTTGTCAATAAAGATGTTCTAATCCCCAGAATTGAAACTGAGGAAATTGTTGATATAGCTAAGAATTATATTGAAGGGAATTTTCAAATCTTTGATATTGGTACTGGTTCTGGATGTATTGCAATTGCACTGAGTAAGATATTTAACAACGATATTTTTGCAATAGATATTGACAAAAAAGCGCTTGAAGTTGCGAGAAAAAATACAGAAATAAATAATTGTAAAAATATTAAACTTGTTAATGCAAATTTATTGGATTTTCAATTTGACAATAAAATTCCAACCTTAATCATTGCTAACCTACCCTATTTACCTACAAAAAACATTGAGAAATTACAAGATAGTGTTAAAAAATATGAACCTATTTCAGCTTTAGATGGAGGAGAAAAAGGAAGCGAACTTTATGCAAAATTGCTCAAGCAAATAAAAAGAAAAAATGTTAATTTGAAGTTTGGCACCTTTGAAATAGACTCAAGTATCTCAAAGTATTTCAAGGAAAAAAATTTTGAGATACGCAGAGACTGTTTTGGACGAGAACGATTTGTAATTATTCCTCAAGTTCTTCCAAAATAGCTACAAGCTCAATTTCTTTACCATCTCTCCAAACTGTTAGCCTCATTTCCTCACCAACTTCGTAATCCTGAATAATATTTGCAAATGCCTCCCTTATAGGTTCATTATCAACTTCAGTAATTATATCTAATCTCTGAAGTCCAGCATCCTGTGCAGGAGTATTGGGTACCACACGTCTAACCAAAACACCAGGGACAACATCATCATAAACTCTTGCTTGATTTTCTGTAATCATTTGATATTCAATACCAAGATAGGGTTTCAAAAATTTACCATATCTCCTGTATTCATCAAGTCTTCTTGAAACAAAATTTACTGGCAAAGCAAATGATATATTATCTGCCCCTGCTGTAGTCGCAAAGCTTACACCAATAACTTCACCAGAAGAATTTAAAAGTGGTCCTCCAGAATTCCCTGGATTAACTGCAGCATCTGTTTGAATTACATCTTCATAAGTTTTCGCTACACCCCAGAAACCTTGAGACCTTGCAGTAACAGACCTATTAAGACCACTCACAACACCTGTAGTTACACTACCTGCATACTCTCCAAGAGGTGTGCCAATAGCTATAACAAGCTGGCCTGATCTTAAATTCTCAGAATCACCCAGTGAAAGAGTTGCTAAACCTTCAGCCTCTATCTTTAACAAAGCAATATCATTAACATCATCTTGTAAAATTTTGAGAACTTCATACTCTCTGCCATCATTAGTTATCACCTTGTAATCGGCATCCCGCTGAGAAACCACATGTTGGTTTGTTATAATAACCCCACTAGGGTCGACAATAAATCCAGAACCGATATTGCTAACTGTATCAACAATGCCCTCCCCTGGTGTAAAATCAACTTGCGAAACAGCAATACTAACTACCGCATCCATAGATTTTTCAACAACATCAATAATTATATTCTCTTCAGATTCTACTACAACTTCAACAGGTTGCTCTATGACCGAAAAAGTTTCTCTCTCTTCTAGAAAACTCGTTACAAGAGGATATAGAAAATAAGCAAGAGTGGCTAAAACAACTAGAATAAGTAAGAAGGCTACGGAAATTTTACAAGCACCACTACTCAACCAACAAGCTTTCTTACCTTTTGTCTTTTTTCTTTTAGTTTTTTTAACCTCTTCAGCCATCATAAGCAAAGCTTACAAATTATTTCCTTAAAATCTCAACTGCCTTTTCAAGTTGAGGATCCAGACCTTCTTCAAAATCTTCTTGAGTTAACTCAACCTCTATATCTGGAATTATAACATTTTCCGGATTAATCCATGTACCATCAGGTAAAAGCCACTTAACAATAGTAATATGCAAAGTAGAACCATCATATAAATCTATCATTCTTTGTGCAGTACCCTTACCATGAGTTTCGAAACCTATAATCTCTGCTCTATTAGCTTTTTGTAAAGCTCCTGCTAGAATTTCAGAAGCTGAAGCAGAACCCTCATTAACTAAAACTACAACATCAATGTCTAAAAGCTTACCATCTCGAGAAACTTCGTATTTTTGCGTGTTTCCCAGTCTATCTTCCTGCTTTGAAATTATAGTACCCTTTGGCAAAAATTCCTCAGCAGCATAAACACCTGCATCAAAAAAACCACCCGGATTACCTCTTAAATCAAGAATTAATTTATCACTCCCCGTTTCTAAAAATTCCTGTACAGTACGATCCCACACACCATTCCAAACAGGCAAAGAGGCTTCTGTAAATCTACCAACTTTAATCTTATAAATTCCTTCAACATCCGTTTCCTCAAAACTCATACTAGGTATAGTAATTTCATCACGAACAATTGTAATCTCCTCTATTTCCATCCTGGACCCTTGCATTAATTCCAACACAACCTCTGTACCCTTTTCACCCCTAATTCTCTTAACAACATCAAAAACACTCTCCGAACGTTTAACATCTTCCCCATCAACTTTCAAAATTACAGCTCCAGGCTGAACTCCTGCAGCTTTTGCCGGAGAACCTTCTAAAGGTGAAATTATTATAATTACACCGTCTCTATAACCCAATTCTGCACCAATTCCTTCAAAATGCTTACCTTCTGTTTGTTTCCTGAAAGTTTCTGACTCCTCTGCGTTTAAAAAAATTGTTGCAGGGTCTTCCAAAGAAGACACCATACCTTTTATAGCGCCGTAAAACATTTTCTCCCTATCTATAGCTTCCTCATCAACATATTCCCTTTCTAAAATATTCCAAACATCCCAAAAAAGTGAAGAGTCAAAATCTTCTCTAGAAAAACTTTCAAAATTATTAAGATGTGGATATTCTGTCCTCTGTTCAAAAATCCTACCTCCAGCAAAACTTAAACTAGCGACACAGATTACAATTATTAAAATACCCAAAAATCTCAAAAACTTAGAATCAGCACCTGCACTTGGCATATCTGGTTTGTAATTTATCCTTTTTTCATCCACAAGAAATTAATATTCAATTTATATAATCTAAAAAACTCTCGTTCTCATAATCGAAAAATCTTCCACATACAATTCCAAATTCTCAACTCTTATTGTAAATTCCGAGCCATCTTGAATCAAGACCTTCGCAAAATTATTATCATCATCAAGAGAAACAATTTCACCCACCAATCCAAAAGATTCTAAATCTCTAGATTTGACTATATCACCTTTTTGCAAAGAAGCTGTATAATATTTTTGTTCAATCAACCTACTTATTTTATTATTCAAACCCACAGGGAACTGCATTACATCGGTATCTTTTGGTATTACTACTTGCATACCATTTAATTCTTTTAGAAAATCTAGTCTTGTCGAATCAAAATATATATTACCAAAACCTGTAAGAACACCTACTGGTAAATTTAAACCTTTTAAATCATCATAATTCATTGAGCTAACTAATATAAATTCACAACCTCTTTTGAAAAGCTCTGTTGCTAATTCTGGATGCAAAAATCTTCCTGCAAAAACAACCTTACCTTCGAAAGAATCCTGCATTTTCCTAGCTGAAGGAATAGTTTCTGCATCACTGAGAACTTGCAAATGACCAAAAATATTTTCTTCTAAATTAGTATTAAGAAAGAAAAAGGGAATTTCAAAAACATCATTCTCTACAATTAACCCTCTAGAAAAGTCAATATCCTTGACCACTCCATTAAAAGTAGAAACACAAGATTTGTTTGTTAATTCAGAAAGAATGTTAACATAACCTATATCTATTTTCGAAAGACCAACTATACCTTCATGCTCTGAAATAACTCTCTTTGACATAAAACCTCCAGAAACTATTTTTTCAGCTATAATATCGCCTTTAGTTATATACTCACCTTCGATACGAGTAACAAAATCAAGAGATTTTTCTGGCTTAACACCTAAATCCTCCACTAAAGAATATGAACCTTCCAATTTTCTCCCTTCAACCTGAAATAATGTATCTCCCTTTTCAAAACTTTGCCCTGATTTAACACAGGACTTAATCTTCCCACCAAAAGGTATTAAGACCTCACCCCCACTAATATATTTTATACTCTTATGAATAATGTTCACCAGAAAGCCACATATTAAATTTAATATTATTTGCCCGAATATTTGTACCGTAAGTAACAGGCTTTATTCTACAATCAAGAACTATCTTTTCCCAAGCTATTCCGTCCTGCAAACAGTGAAATTCAAAACCCTTCCTGTACTTCTCCAAATATGCATTTTTTACAAACCTACCTTCTAAATACATTGACTCTGGGTCTCTAATAGTTATCTGTGTAATTTCAGAAGACATAGCAAATACATCAATACTTTTATCCTTCCTACTAAACAATGCACCATGAAAAACTGCTTTCCTGTTATCAGGCTTCAAATCTATATCTGGAGCTAACACCATGGTGAATTTTGGTAAAAACGTTTCTTTTGTTAAAAATATTTCATCGGATTTTTCACCTGAACAAAAAGCTTTTCCAAAAGTATATATTAACGAATTAGTATCCAAAACAATATCAAAAGTACCCCGTAGCTGCAAACCATCGATAATGGCTATGAGAAGTTCTTTAAACTCTGGAATTTCTATCAAATCTCCCGTTAACCAAAGAAGATTCTTACCTGGTTTAACAGCAAAATCTCTCGCTATACCAGGATTATCGCTACAAAGCGAAAGTAACTGTATTGTAATATATGCTCTCACAAAATCCCTCAAAAGCTCAGAGTCTGTCCTAAATACAGGGCTTTGTAAGAAATTCCCCCAAACATTAGACATCAAGTTTGAAGGAATATGTTTTGAAAGAAAAGTTTTGTATTTACCTGCATTAAGTAGTTTGAGAAGTTCTCTAACATCCCCCCAATGAACTTTTAAATGATTATGCTCATAATCAAGCAAGTGGATATTACTCAAATTTTTCTTAGGCATGTTTTCCTTCTTCTCAACTCGCGCAACTTTAAAAAAACGCGAATGAAGGTCCAAGAGCAAAACATCGTCATAACCTATGGAATTAGCAAATTTCCCAAGTAATTCTTGATCTGTATCCTTACTTACACCAACAATTTTAATACTTAGCGAAAATCTACGCAGAGACTCAAAAATCCTTTCATAATTCACATTATTTTTAGAAACGGAAATTTTACAACCAGCTGTTCCAAAACCCTCAGATTTAAAAGACAAAAAATCCACTTTCAAATTACCTTCAGAAACCTTCGGTTTTTGTAGGAGCTTCCAATTCCATTTTTTTTCTAGTGTTTTGAAATAGTTCAACCAATATTCAACAATTTCAGAATTCGTAAAAGTTTCTAAATTATTAGGTAAAAAAGTTTTATCTTTTAAAAAATAGCTTTTTCCCGAAGATTTATTAGTATATGCTAAATTCGCACATAAAAAGCTATGTGAAATATATATCGATAGATAGGCATTTTTTAAAAGTGAAGGCGTTTTCAAGATAACAGACAGTTATATTTATTTACTGCCCTATATTAGCAAAAGTTAAGGGTAAACTACAAACCTAATTTATCCTTCTACAAAAACATAAGGTAGAAGTGCTAAATATCTAGCTCTCTTAATAGCCTTCGAAAGTTGCCTCTGATGTTTTCTACAAACTCCAGATTTTTCAGGATGTATTATCTTACCTCTTACAGAAGTAAATTTCTTAAGTTGATAAACATCCTTGTACGTAACAACTTTAACTCCAGTTTCACATAGAGGACACTTTAAATTAAGCAAAGGTCTTTTTTTCCTGTATTTATTACCTTTTTTCTTACCCCCGCTATCAGAAACAGTAGAAGTTCCAGAAGTACTGGAATCTACCACTGTTCTTTCATCAAAGACATCATCTAAACTAGGATTTTTACTTGTTTCCATAATTCTTCACTAGTAAATAATTAAAATGGCAAATCATCATCCAAAACATCTTCATTTTTATTCTCAGAATCCTTACCCTTACTTTCAGCTTCTACTTTTTCCTCCTTTTCCTCCTTCTTTTCTGCTGGCTTCTCCTTTGTCTCAGTTTCCTGACCCTCAATACCTGCTCCTGGCTTACCTTTTGAATCAAGAAGTATCATCTCATCCACTCTTACTTCTGTTTTGTACTTTGTAGTACCAGAATCATCCTCCCAAGAACGAGTATTCAAAGAACCCTCAATATATACCTTCATACCCTTTGCTAAAAGCTGTTGGCAAATTTCTGCCATCTTGCTCCAAGCAACGATATTATGGAACTCGGTAGATTCCTGAATTTCACCCTCAGGATTCTTCCAAGATTTGTTTGTAGCTAGACCAAAAGACACCACTGTAGCACCACCAGTTGTATAGCGGATTTCAGGATCTCTGGTCAAGTTACCAATTAACATAACTTTGTTTAAAGATCTTACAGACATTTTCACTGTCCCTTAAAAATTATATATACCTATATCTTCTCTAAAAATCGTTAAAAAAACTTCAATTAGAGATTAACTTCCATTTCCTTTTTCTTAATACCTCTCTTTTTGACCTCATCCTCATCTACATTAACCAACAAATACCTAATTATTTCTTGCTTTAAATCCATCTGTTTTTTAAATTCAGAAACTGCAGATGATGGTAAAGATAATGTATACAAAATATAGTAGCCTTCTTGATGAGAAGCTATCTTGTACGCCAAATATCTTTTCCCCCAAATGTCAGTATCTTCTACCTTACCTTCAAGCTTTTTGCACAAATCAGTGATATTGGCATGGATTTCTTTCCTAATATCATCCGGTAGTAAAGGTTTAAAAATAACCATCATTTCATAAAGATCATTTCTAGATTTCGCCATGTTTTGTATATATCTAATGTAAAACTAGAGCGATTTTACCATATTAGAAAATTATCGCAAGGAAATTTACAAAAAACTCATCCTAAATGTATAATGCACTTATGCTTAAAAAAATCATAATAATTTTTACAATACTTCTTGCCCTACTACTCACCTACCTCTATTTTCAACAAGAAAGTGATTACGTTGATGAAAGTGTTGAAACAGAAAAAACAAAGGAAAAAGAGGAAGAAGTAAAAGAAGAAATTCTGAAATTTGAAGAAAACCCTGCTTACAACCAAGCTCAATATTTTGAAGGCGTTGTAAATATTGATGAACAACCTATGTACTATGCCTACCCTCTTGAAATAGTCAAAGATAACCCTCCGAAACTAATAGTATATAGCCATGGTCAATTACAAAGAATAGTTGAAGATTTAGAAAATGAATATATGATTAAAATGAGAAATTATGGGGAATTTTTCGCTTCAAAAGGATATGCTTTTTCAGCATCAAATCAACATGATGATAATTGGGGACAAAGAGAATCTCTAAATGATATTGCAAAATCAATTAGGTGGTTTGAAGAAAATGAGTATCCTGTACTAGAAAAAAAGCATATGGTTGGTTTTAGTATGGGTGGTAGAACTGCGATAAACTATGCAGTTGAAAACCCAAATGAAATTGGCAAAGTAGCTCTTCTAGCACCAACCCCAAGAGCAGAACTTACAGAATCTGACGTAGAACAAATTAGGGACATATCCATAAGAATATGGCATGGTACAGGAGATGTTAATATACCCTTCTCTACTACACAGCAGTATGTTCAAAGATTTGAAAATTACAATAAAGAGATAGACGTTGTTGCAATAGAAAGTGCAGGGCATTTTGATATAGAAACAACACTTATGGAAGATATTTTAGAATTTTTCGAAAGGTAAACTATTTACCCCATTGACATTCACCCTCAAAACAACCACATGAATATCCTAAATCTTGTGGTAATGGTTCTTCTGGAAAAAGACAAATAGACATCATTTCCTCCTCTTGAGTACTTTGACAAACTTCATTATTACATCCAGAAACAATACAATCCTCATCTACTTCACATGGATGATTGGTAGAATAACCATAAAATTCAGTATCAGGGTCATCAATATTAATAAAATCATCATCTCCATGATCATCAATAACTCTGTCCTCACCCTCAACTTCTCTCACAAAAATTCTACCATCAGGGACTAAACATTGCTCAGGATAAATTTCAATCAC
>SLSN01000055.1 GCA_007130415.1 Patescibacteria group bacterium | reverse complement strand
GTCGTGAGCCAGGTCGGTCTCTATCCGGTATGGGCGTTGCATATTTGAGGGAAGTTCTCCTTAGTACGAAAGGATCAGGAGGAGGCAACCTCTAGTGTACCAGTTGTTCCGCCAGGAGCATCGCTGGGTAGCTACGTTGTTTTTGGATAAACACTGAAAGCATATAAGTGTGAAGCCAATCCCAAGATTAGATATGCTTGTTTGCTTCGGCAAACTGAAGGTTTGTGGTAGACTACCACTTTGATAGATCTCAGGTGTAAGTGTAGTAATATATTTAGCCAAGAGATACTAATCGACCGAAAGCTTTTTTAGACTATTTCGTTCTATTTAGTTTTTAAGGTACTAAAATACCTTTTCGCTCTTTAGATTTTTATGCCTGACTTTCTCTTAGGAGATCGTCAGGCGAAAGAAAATAAAAACAATATGTGTTTTCTTTCGTCTGGCGACTGTAGCGAAGTGGAACTACCTGATTCCATCCCGAACTCAGCAGTAAAACACTTCAGCGCCTAAAATACTTTGACCGCAAGGTCATGGGAAGATAGGTCGTCGCCAGAATTTTTCTACAAAAATTCCCCAATTTTGGTAAAATCAATCTATGGAAAAAGAAAAAAAAGGGATTTTCATAGTAATTGATGGTTTAGATGGCATAGGCAAAGGTGTTTGTTTGGATGTTTTAAAAGAAGAAGCTGAAAAATCCAAATTTAATGTTTTTGATTTAAACGAATACTGGAAAGATAATGACAATATTCCGACACTAGAAGAAATAGGGGATGTGGATGTCATAATCAGCTCAGAACCAACGTATCAAGGTATAGGCAAATACATTCGAAACACTCTTGTTTCAAAAAACAACAAAAATCCATTCTCAACCTCAATCATTGCTCAAGCATATTCATTAGATAGGGAAATCCTTTATGAAAGATTAATAATTCCTGCACGTAAAAAAGGGATTACAATATTTCAATCAAGATCTGTTTCTACAAGTATTGCATATCAAAAACTTTCTGGAGAAAATGAAGGTATAGATTTAGAATTCATTTTGAATCTCCCAGGTAATAAACTAGCTTTAGCAAATTCCCCAAACTACTTGATTATTCCAACGATTATGAATATTGAGGAAATTATGAATAGGTTAGAATGCAGAGAAAAGAAGGATGATTGTGTTTTTGAAAATTTAGATTTTCAACTTAAGGTAAAGAAGGAATATGATTCAGAAAGTTTCAAGGAAATTTTTGAGAAAAGAGGTACTAGAATATTGTATGTCGATGTAGGTAGGACATTAGAACATTCCAAAAATGAAACAAAAAAGCTTTTTGAAGATGTTTTTGTAGAAGGAATGAAGGAAAAATGAGAAAGAGAGAAAAAGCAAAAATTGTTTTTAAAGAACTTCAAAAACTTTATCCTCAACCAAAAACAGAATTAGAGAATTGGGAAACAGAATTTCAGTTTCTTGTTTGTATTATGCTTTCTGCACAGACTACGGATGTGCAGGTAAATAAGGTGACTAAAGAAGTTTTTTCAAAATTTCCTGATGTTGATGCTTTTGCAAATGCTGATGTTGAAGATTTAGAAAAAGTTCTTCATTCTATAAATTTCTACAAAACAAAATCAAAGCATTTAATTAAAATGTCTCAGATTTTAATTAAAGATTTTGATTCTAAAATACCTTTGTTTGAAAAAGATTTGGTTAAATTACCGGGTATTGGTAAAAAAACAGCAAATGTTTTTTTAAATGAGCTTTTTCATTCAAATCAAGGAATTGCAGTAGATACTCATGTCTCTAGAGTTGCTCGGAGATTAGAGTTAACGAATAAAAAAGATCCTCTTGGTGTTTCTTTGGATTTAGAAAAGCTTTATGAAAAAGAAAATTGGTATTTGATTAATTCTATGTTTGTTCTTTTTGGTAGGTATGTTTGTAAAGCGAGAAAGCCTTTGTGTGAAGATTGTCCCTTAAACGATATCTGTAAAGTAGGGTTGGAGAAAAAGAAAAACCCGCAAGTTTAAAAAACTGCGGGTTTTCCTTGTATATAAAGTTCGGTTAGGAACTTTTTTAAATTTTAAACTCCTAGTAGGGTTACTACTACGAAAAGAACTAGCAAGGTTCAATTCAGTTATACAAACTTTCGAATGTATAAGAGCTAAAATTTGGATGATACAAAGCATCCATTGTAATTGAAAAAGGATACCACTTTTTTCTGCTGACTGTAAACGTATTGGTGTCATGACGACCAAAAAGTTCTAGAAGAGCCTTCTTCTAGAGGTAAGCAAGCTTACCCACAGTCAAGAGTTTTACAAGAACTACTAACACATTAGCATATATTTTTTCTTTGTCAAGGATTTTAATATAGAAGTTTGTAATTTCTTATGCTATAATCTCCTTTAAGCGATTAATTTATTTTATGTTTAGTCACAGCTTTTCGCTTGGTTGGTGACCTTTTCTTTTGTATTATGGCAGTTAAAAAGGACGAATTAAAAAATAAAAAGTCGGTTAAGAAAGATTCAGATTATGAAAAATTGGAAGCTTTCCTAGCGGATAAAAAAAATGACCTTTGTAAATTATCTAAAGGTGACGTTGTCGAAGGAACCATTATGGATATCAGACCTGGTTCTATTATCGTAGATGTTGGTTATAAATCCGAGGGTATTGTAGCAGGTAAAGAACTTAAATCTGATATTGTGGATATTACTAAGTTGGAAGTAGGGCAAAAATTACTTGTTTACGTAGTAAAGCCTGAGGATGAAGAGGGTCGTTTAGTTTTATCTATTAGGAGAACTCAACAAGCTGGTATTTGGCTTTCCCTCATAAAAGCGAAAGAAGAGAATGAAATGGTAGAGGTTACAGTTATAGAATCAAATAACGGAGGTTTGATTTGTGAATTAGGAGGAGGCATTCGTGGATTTATACCTACATCGCAACTTGATCCAACTAGAGTATATTCCAGTGGTACAAGGGAAGTAGGGCAAGATGTTTCAAACAAGGTTAATAAGAAGCTAGCTTCTTTAGTTGGAGAGAATATAAAAACTAGAATAATAGAGCTTGATAAAGAAAAAAACAGAATAATTCTTTCTGAGAAGATGCTTACCCAAACAAGAGATTCTGAGCAAAGAGAGAAGACGCTGAAGAGTTTGCATGAAGGTGCTGTCTTAAAGGGTGAGGTGAGTGGTGTTACTCCTTACGGTATTTTTGTAAACGCTCAAGGTTTAGAAGGTCTAGTTCATTTATCTGAGCTTTCTTGGGATAAAATAGATAATGTGGAATCAATGTATCAGGTTGGAGATAAAGTTGATGTTATGGTTATCGGTATAACGGATGGAGGCAAGAGAGTCGCTTACAGTGTTAAAAGATTGCAGGAAGATCCTTGGATGAGTGCTATTTCTAAATATAAAGTTGGTGATGTTGTTACAGGTGAGGTACAAAGAGTTGCGGATTACGGAGCTTTTGTAAGAATTGGAAAAGGTCTAAATGGTTTGGTTCATATTTCTGAAATTTCCGACAAATTAGTTAAAGATCCTCGAGATTTTGTAAAGGAAGGAGATAAGGTGAAGGTAAAAATCCTGTCAATTTCTTCTACAGAAAGACATTTGGGTCTTAGTTTGAAATGGGGAGAAGAGCCTGAGAAGAAACCTAAGAAAGAAGTTGAAAAAGAACCTGTAAAAGAAGCTAGTCCAGAAGAATTAGCAAAAGCTGTTGATGAGGCAATTGACAAGGAAGTTGAGAGCTAAAATTTCCTAAATAATCTGACATTTGTTATAATATTAACGTTAATATTATAACCTTTTTATGCGTACTAACTTAGATTCTAATATCTCTGAAAAACTTAGTGAAAATGTAGTTGTTGCATTTCGTAATGCAGCGCAAATTTCTTCTCAATTTGATTCTGAGTATATAGAACCCGGCCATATTTTTATGGGTATTTTACTGAATAAAAATTCTTTGGCTGTAAGGCTTCTTTCTACCATGGGCTTTGAAGTTTCTGATATATTAAAAAGCTTTTCTGATTTTGTTGGTGTAACCATTGATTCTAAGTCTTCCAAAAAGCCAATGAAATTATCATTTTCTAAACAATCTACTGAAATTATTCGAGAAGCATTTCGTTTTGCAAGTGAAATGGCTCACGTATATGTTGGGACTGAGCATATTGTTTTTAGTATTTTGAGTAATACGAAGCTGCCGTTTGTTAGAAAATTGAGAAGAAAAGGGTTGAATATGGAGAATTATCAAGAGGCTTTACTAAGTCATGCTACTTATCCAGAAGGTTTACTTATGAAGCCCCAAAATGAGGATTTAGGTGATACTTCGAAGGAAGAAGCTCTGTCTGTGTTGGGGTATGATTTAGTAGAAGCTGCAAGGAAAGGAGAGTTTGATCCATTGATTGGCAGGGGGGAAGAATTGGATATGCTTGTAAGAATACTAAGCCGTAGAAAAAAGAATAATCCCGTTGTTATTGGTGAAGCCGGTGTTGGTAAGACAGCCCTCATAGAAGGTCTTGCTCAACGTATTGCAAAAGGAAATGTCCCTCCTCCTCTTTTAAATATGCGTATTTTTTCTTTAGATGTTTCCTCAATTATAGCTAATAGTAAGCTTAGAGGGGATATTGAGGAAAAAGTTTTGGCAATAATTAGAGAGGTGCTGAATTCTGACAATATAATAGTTTTCATAGATGAAATACATAGCATTTTAGCAAGTGCTGTTCCTGGTTCTGGTGTTGACATAGGTTCTGTTTTAAAACCTGCTCTTTTAAAAGATGCTTTTAGATGTGTTGGTGCCACAACTACAGAAGCATACACTCAATATTTTGAAGAAGATAGCGCTCTTGTTCGTAGATTCCAGCCTATTAAGCTAGAAGAGCCTTCTTTGAAAGATACGGAGAAAATTTTAAAGCAAACAAAAAAATTAATAGAAAAACACCAGAAAGTTACAATAGCCCAAGATTCAATAGGTGCGGCTACATATCTTGCCGATAGGTATATTAGTGAAAGGTATTTGCCTGATAAAGCTATTGATTTGCTTGATGAGGCGGCTGCGACTAAAAGGATGGAAGTAGAGTCTAAATACAAAGGTATTTCTAAATTAAATAGAAAATACAAAGATATTCTTGCCAAAAAAAGAGATGCAATTTTAGAAGGAGAATTAGATTTGGCAAAAAAGTATAGAGCTCAAGGAGAAAAGTTAAAAAAGGATATCGAAAAAATGGAAAAAGTGAGAAAAAGGGAAGTGCAGAAAAAAAGGGTAGAAGTAGATGTTGATGTTATCAGAAAAGTTATTTCAGAGTGGACAGGTATTCCAATTACAACTCTTGATGTTTCAGAATCTAGAAAATTATTTAAACTGGAGAAGGTTTTAGCAAAGTCTGTGATAGGGCAAAAAGAGGCTGTTGATGCTGTTGCTGCTTCCATAAAAAGGGCAAGAGCTGGGATCTCGTCTCCCGATAGGCCTTGGTCTTCGTTTTTGTTTTTAGGCCCAACTGGCGTTGGAAAAACTGAAACAGCAAAGGTTTTAGCAAAGGAAATTTTTGGAGATGAGGAGAAATTGATACAAATGGACATGAGTGAGATGATGGAGATGCATAGTGTTTCAAAGCTAATAGGTTCTCCTCCTGGTTATGTTGGATATCGTGAAGGGGGGCAATTAACTGAGATAGTTAGACAAAACCCACATTGCATAATACTTTTTGATGAGATAGAGAAAGCGCATGATGATGTTTTAAATATCCTTTTGCAAATCTTAGAATCTGGTCATTTGACTGATGGTAAGGGTAGGAGAGTTAATTTTAAAAATACTGTGGTCATATTAACTTCAAATATCGGTGCTCAGGAGATAAGGCAAGATAAAGTTCTTGGTTTTATCGAAGAAAAAGAGAAGAAAGAAGTGACGACTGACGTTGAAAATGCTTACGAGGCAATGAAGACAGACCTGACTAGGATTTTGAAAAACACTCTTAAGCCTGAGTTAATAAATCGTTTAGATGACGTTGTTATATTCAGGTCACTAACCAAAAAAGACGCCAGAGCTATTGTTGCGTTGTTAGTTAAAGACTTGAACAAAAGGCTTGAGGATAAAAAGATTTTTGTTAGTTTGAATAGGGATGTTGTTAATCACATAGTAAAAGAAAACTTTAGTGCTGAATATGGTGCTAGGCCTTTGCGCAGAGCAATACAGGATGAGGTAGAGAGTAAGTTGGCTGAGTGGATATTGGAGAAGAATATAGCTGATATGGAAGAAATGAAAAAGTCTAGGGAAGTTAAGTTTGTTTTGAGAAAAGGCGAAGTTGTAATTTCTAAAAAATAAAAGATGAAATTCCTATGCAATCAATGTGGTTATGAAAGCCTAAAGTGGGAAGGTAAATGTAGTAGTTGTGGTCAATGGGGTTCTTTGGAAGAGTTTAATGATGCTCCTGTAAAAGATGGGGTAGTAAAAGATGTTGCTGAAAGTATAAGTATTGGTGATTTGAAAAAAGGTTTTAGTGAAAGTAGCAAGTCTCGCCTTTCTTCTGGTTTTGAGGAGTTGGATAGGGTTTTGGGTGGTGGATTTGTTAGCGGTCAGGTAGTTTTACTTGCTGGTGAACCTGGAGTTGGTAAGTCTACATTGCTTTTGCAAGCGGCTTTAAATATTTCAAAGGTAGGTAAAGTTCTCTATGTTTCTGTTGAAGAATCGCTTTCACAAATATATTCCAGATACAAAAGGCTTTCTGGTGAAAGGGGAGGTAATAAAAAGGATTTGATCTTTTCTGAAGAAGTTGTAACTGAAAAGATAGTAAACCTTTTGGAAAAAGAAAAGCCATCTTTTTGCATAGTAGATTCCATACAAGCCCTAGAAAGTTCTCAGGCTACTGGTATTACAGGGGGTGTGTCTCAAATTAGGGCTAATGGTTACTTGTTAACAAAAGCGGCTAAGAAATTAGGGATACCTATAATTCTTGTTGGCCAAATAACAAAGGATGGTGTCGTTGCGGGGCCAAAAGTGCTGGAGCATATAGTTGATTCTGTTCTTAACTTGCATGGTGATGAATTTAATATGTATAGGGTTTTGCGTAGTATGAAAAATAGGTATGGTGCTACTAGTGAAATTGGTGTTTTTGAAATGAGTAATGAAGGATTGGTTGAAATTAAAGATCCTTCTCAAATTTTTGTTCAAGAAGGTGAAAAATCTTTTGGTAGTTCGGTGAGTGCAGTTTTGAAAGGTACGAGAGTTATGTTTATTGAAATTCAGGCTTTGACTTCTGACGTTGTTGCAGAAAATATTCCTCCTAGAAGAGTAGCTAATGGTATCAAAAAAAGTAGATTGGATATGCTCTGTGCTGTCCTGAGCCGTAGGGGAGGGGTTTATTTGAACAACAAGGATGTTTTCGTGAATGTTGTCGGTGGTTTGAAGGTGGATGACCCTTCTGTAGATTTGGCTGTTTGTGCAGCAATTAAATCTTCTGTTATGGAAAAACCTTTGGATAATAAATTTGTTTATGTTGGTGAGGTTGGTTTAACAGGTGAGGTTCGAGGTTGTTTCGGTTGGGATTCGATAGTTAAAGAAAGTAAGAGGTTAGGTTACAAGGGTATTCATGCTTCAAAATTCCTTAAGGTTCCGGCTAGGAGCTTGCGTGTGTCTCCAATAAAGTATGTGAAAGAGCTGTAAAGTAGGTAGCAGAGTGTGGGTTGTCCACGCTTAGCGTAACACTTTTTTATTTATGCACTGAGCGTAACATTCGGGGAGGGTTTCTCTCTGGATGTGGGAGTTCCATAGGGTCTGGATGAGCGTTTGGGTCTTACCCCTTCTGTGGAGAGTATCTATGGGCTTGACAAACTTTTGTCTCTAAGTTATACTTATTTCAGATGCTCATTAAAGGTGTGGATAAGCAGGCTCTTTACTCCCAGGGTTTGGTAGGAGAGTCCCTTCGAACTGGGCCCTTGGAATAGGGAGTCTGTTGTGATTGCGCTGTGAACATACCTTAGGGTATGTTTTTCAATCTTAGGACATTCAACTTAATGTACTGAGATTGGGGTCGGTCGGGGCAGTGCCGATCCCTTTTTTTTATTAGATTTGACAATCTAACGTTTTCATTTCATAATATTTTGACTTTTTCGGAGCTATTGACTATGTTTAGTCTAAAATATATAATTATCTATAATTTGAATTTCTCAGACTCTGACTTCAGATAATACCTCCGCCACTGGTTTATTTTTTTTAATATCATAAAAATGCAAATACAAGAATTAGAGAAGAAGACAGTTGCAGAACTGCGTACTTCAGCCAAAGAATTAAAGATTAAAGAAATAGCTGATTTAAACAAAGATGACCTCATTAAAGCCATAATTAAAGCATCTTCAGAAAAAGAAGGTTTTGTTTCTGTTGAAGGTACATTGGAGATAATGAATGATCAAACTCATGGTGTTTTACGTACGGAGGGTGTGTTACCAGGTAACAATGATGTATATATTTCTGGCTCTCAAATTCGTAAATTTAACCTAAAAACAGGTGATCTTGTAGGTGGTCCCGCAAGACTACCAAAGGACAAGGAAAAATATTTAAGTCTTTTGAGAGTTGATACAGTATATGGAAAACCTGCAGCTGAGTGTGCTAAAAGGCCTGATTTTGCTAAATTGACGGTAATTTTTCCTAAAAAGCAAATTAAGCTTGAAACAAAGCCAGAGATTTTTTCTACAAGGATTATTGATCTTTTGTCTCCAGTAGGTTTTGGACAAAGATCTATGATTGTTTCTCCTCCAAAAACTGGTAAAACTACAATTATTAAGGAAATAGCGAATGGGATTGCGGAAAATTCTCCAAAAACTAAATTGATGGTTGTTTTAGTTGGTGAAAGACCAGAAGAAGTAACGGATATGGAGAGAAATGTTAAAGGAGATGTTTTTGCTTCTAACTTCGATGAAAAGCCTGAGCATAACTGTAAGGTAGCTGAGATGGCTCTAGAAAGAGCGAAGAGGCTTGTAGAGTGGGGAGAGGATGTCGTTATGCTAATGGATAGTATAACTCGTTTAGCGAGAGCGTATAACATTACGATGCCAACTTCTGGAAGAACATTATCTGGTGGTTTTGATCCTGTTGCTCTTTATCCACCCAAAAGATTTTTTGGTGCAGCTAGAAACTTTGAAGAAGGTGGTAGTCTTACAATAATTGCAACAGCACTTGTTGAAACAGGTAGTAGGATGGATGACCTTGTGTATGAAGAGTTTAAAGGAACTGGAAACATGGAGTTGCATTTAGACAGGAAGCTTTCACAGCGTAGAATATATCCAGCAATTGATATAGACAAGTCTGGTACGAGAAACGAAGAATTACTTTTGAAAAAAGAAGTTTTGAATCAATCTTGGAGAATTAGACGTATGTTTGATGTTTTAAATGATAATGAGAATCCTACGGAAATCTTGATAGATCGCATGAAAAAGACAAAAAGCAACGCAGATTTTCTTGCAACGCTTCATGAAGCCTAGCGTATTTTCTGATATAATGTCCCTTAGTTTACTAAACTTATTATTTTTTTAAATGATTTTTGAGGACAATTCAAAGTCGCCGAAAATTATAAAAGGGTTGAGTTTTAAGGATATTTCGAAGAGATTAGAAGAAAATTCTTCTTCTGGTGATACTGAACAGAAAAGAACTCCTTTAAAAAAGATTCTTAGTGATTTAAAAAGAATCCTCTTGCTAATTTCCGAAAGATTTGGGCTTTTAAAATTTCTCATTGAATTTGCAAAATATTTAATTGTTCGTAGTCAGGTAATAATAAATATTGCCGTAGTATTTAACGAACTTCTTTCTAACTATTTTGACTTTGTAAAAAGATTCTTTGTTAACAGGCTTTTTTGGGGTAGAGGTAAATTATTGAAATTTACAGCTCAATTTCTTGGTGTACTACTTTTGCTTTTTACATTTGTTAGCTATACATATAAAACTGCGACTCTTGATAGTACGGAGCATAATTTTCAACATGTTTATGCTGCTCAGCAGGATCTTTTGATACAAGGTGCTTCAACAAATACCCAGGTTCCAGATGATAGGCGTAGAATGGATTCGGAGGAATATATTGTTAAAACAGGTGATACTTTGAGCACTGTTGCAGAATATTACGGATTAGAGGTGAGTAGCGTTTTGTGGGCAAATGATCTTACTGAAAACTCCATAATCAATCCTGGTGATACTCTAGAAATACCTCCAGGAGATGGTTTAAGTGTTAAGGTTGAATTGGGCGACAATTTGGAATCTTTAGCAGAAAGATATGAATCAAGTCCCCAGATGATTATCGATGTTAATTGGTTAGATTATCCTTTCGAATTAACAGCAGGGCAAGAGCTATTTATCCCAGATGGTAAAAAGCCTGAACCAGTCGCACCTGCCGCTCCTGTATACTCTGGAATGGTTCGTCAAAGGGCCGGTCAATTACCTTCTTCCCCCGCAACAGCTGGCGTGGACAGATTCTTGCATTGGCCTGTAGAGGGTGGTGGTAGACTTCTGCAATGCTATTCTGGTTGGCACAATGGTATTGATATTTCTGCTCCAATGGGTACAAACGCCATTGCTTCTGCTCCAGGAACAGTAACCTTTGCAGGTTGTCAATCTGGAGGTTGTCCTCCGATGGGTTCCCTCTATGGTGGTTGGGGTTTGGCATGGACGGTTGTAGTTGATCATGGTAACGGTCTTTCATCGGTCTATGGGCATTTAAGAAATATATATGTTAGTAGTGGGCAATCTGTTTCAAGAGGACAGGCATTGGGAGAAATGGGTTCTACTGGTACTGCATATGGTATTCATGTTCATTACATGCTTTTAAGAGGTGGTGGTTGGACTAGCCATGTTAATCCAGCACCATATATGGTGAATAGTGTTTGTGGATATTAAGCCTTTTTGTTAAAATTAGGGCCTGTAGCTCAGTTGGCTAGAGCGTTTGTATGGCATACAAAAGGTCATGGGTTCGATTCCCATCAGGTCCATAAATATTATTAAAACTATGAAGTACGAACCAAAAAAGTTTGAGAAAAAATGGGAAAAGAAATGGTTTGAAAGCGATGTGTATTACGC
>SLSN01000058.1 GCA_007130415.1 Patescibacteria group bacterium | reverse complement strand
CTCGTAATAACTCCATCTGAAGGTGCATACCAAGAGTTTGCTGTTGGTAATGTGTCAATGGCGTTTCTACTACCATGACTAAAACCTCTGTACGGACCCTGAGAACAATTTATTGAACCTGAACCCAAAGGACAGTCAACATCGGAATACTCTGGAGGTGGTGGACTCCCTGGGTCGGGCTCAGAAGGGTCCCCAGGAGCAGCCCCATTATCCCCTTCATCCCTTCTTCGCTCAATTTCTTCTACATCATCGTCTGGAAGTATACCATAGATATCATTAGCACCACACTCCACACAAAAAATGGGAGCTGTGTTACCTGCTGTATCAAAACTTGATCTCACAGGATCACTAAAAGGATTTAAAGAACCAAACCAATTAAAAGCACTTATAAATATAGCCACTAGTAAAACACCCAAAACCCAAAGTATGGCACCAGCTAACTTCATTACAGGTTTTAACAATTTTTCTCCTATAAAAAAGATAACTTCAGTTACAGCAACAATCAAAATATTCGCAACACCTGCACTAAAAACTACACCCAAAGCTTGCGCTACAGCGTGAACAGCCTTTTTTGCCAAACCCCTCGCTAATTTCTTTAAAGCTACTTTACCACCAACAAGATACCTAGCAGCTTTAGTTCCTAATTTTTTACCTAGAACCAAAGTCAAGCCTTTTGTATACATAGCTTGCAAAGACAATTTTTTTTGAATACTCTTAAATATTTGATTGATTGCATCTGCATATTTAAGAGCTAACGAATTTTTTATCTGCGCTTGCAATTTTTCCATCCTACCAAAAAGTTCCAAAAGCTTCGTATCACTAATATTCCCTTTATCTGCTTTCAAAACATTTAAAAGTTCTAAGTAGTTTTCATTTTGGGATAAAGCATCCAAAACTTCCTTCTGATTGGACATATCAATACCTTCAAATAATTCTGTAGAAAATTTATTTGAATTATTTGAAACATAGTTATATATACTACCAGAACCCGCAATCGTATCCCTTATTTTTTGTTGTCTACGATGCCCTGCAAAATATACAAAACCTTCACCATTTACAAATAGTGTTTTACCTATAGAGGCTGGAGTGAAATAATAAAGATTGTTTAACCATGTGTAGGCACGAGTTTGATCGTCTCTTGCTACGTGAATACCCTCATATTTTTTACCATTTACAAGAATATCCTTTTCTTCGGATGGAGTCCAATTATTCTTTCTTTTGTCAAAAAAGTCTCCACTAATTAATGCTGGTAAAGCACCGCCTTGCCAAATTAACTGGTTAGCGTGCTGTATATTTACAGATGCTTCCCCAAAGTAAGCACCCCATTTTCTATTGCCACCATTAGAAAGTTGCCATAATTCAATATGTTTTTTTTGTTTTAATTTTTCAAGTTTTTTAGGATCATTATCAGACAAAAGAGCTATTTCTGCTTCCAATTCCTCATATTTTAACGCTCTTAACTTATCTGCAGGATTATCTGATTTTACCCATTCTGCTGGGTTACTATAATCTAGATCTTTTGAATGTTTTTTTGTAAGTCCTTTATCTAAACTACCCAAATTCCAATCATAACCTTCCTTATTTTTGTAGCGCTCTGCTTTCTCTGCATATTTACTAAGTAATGTATCTATTTGATCTGTATCAGTGATACCTTGCTCTTTTAATTTTTTAACCAAAATATTTTTCTTTCCAATATTTTCTCTTTCATGGATTTTAGTTATATCAACTCCAATCAAATCCAAACGACTAGCCTCCATAACAGAGGTAAATATCTGAGCCTGTTTATTTGCCTGATTGAAGTCCAATCTTTTAGCTCTTGCAACCTCAAGTGCAGAAGCCCTGGTTACTAATTCTTCAGCTTTATTGTCTCTATAATTCGCATCTAAACTCTCACTACCTAATATAGTTCCGATCTCTACAGAATCTATCGGAGGGGCACCTATCGACCTTGCCATAACCGCTCCTATACCCAAATCCAAAATCCCACCGAGCCCTCTAATTCTATTCAATTGCTTAGCTGCCTTTTTGTCTCCCTCTGCCCTTGTAAAAGCACCATCTATGAACTTATCTGGATTATTAAAAAATTCAGCGGCATTAGCCAAGGTAATCTTAGCTCTTACACTATTTTCACTATCTAGTTTTACATTAGCACTAGCAATAGTTATATTATCGAGAGGCTCATTTATCACATTTAAAGCTTCTTCACTTGCGTAAATAGCTGGAGCGCCAGCTATTTCACCAAGAGCATAAGCCATTTCATTATCAGAGTCACCTTTTACTGGTTTTGGGGGAGGCGGAGGTGAACTTTTTTTATTTGATGCAAAGATAAAATTAAAGATCGAATCTAATGCACCTTCATATTGTTCCTGTTTTTGAGCCATAAAAGCCTATTTTAAAATTCTTTATCACTTCTTAAAGAAACCTCCTACAAGTGGAATCTTGACAGCTTCACCTCTCGCTCCTTCTGCTGCTACTTGTCCACCTTTACCACCAGTCTGAGGAAAATATTCATCCAACATTTTGGGTACACCTGGTGCTAAAAAGAGTAAATAAAGGGTAACACCAGCCATAACATAACCATCAGCCACACTTGGTGTTGGAGAACCTGACAAATCACCACCGAATACATGTAATAAAGTCCCCTGCTCAAAGAAATATAAAGGCATATGTAGCAAAAAGAATACTATAACAAATACAAGAACATTTTTCGTAATTCTAAAAAACCAATCTTTCATAAATCCTCTTTTTCCAGGAATTGTAGAAATAACTAAAACAATGGGCGCAGCTATGGTATCAAATAATATGCCAATATATGCCTTT
>SLSN01000032.1 GCA_007130415.1 Patescibacteria group bacterium | reverse complement strand
TAGAAGGTAGATGCACAAATGAGTTTTTAGAATTTCTTGATATGAAAAAATATGAAATACAAGATTGAGCAAATACAAGATGGAAAAATGTGGAATACTTTTCTTAAAGGGCAGAGGTATATAAATGTGCTTTCTTCTTGGGAATGGATTGAGTTTGAAAGGAGTTTAGGTTTTGATGTTCAAGCATATAGTATTGGTGAGGAGGGAGTTTTTGCCCTGAGGGTTGTTGATGCAAAGAAGGGGAAATATTTGATATTAAAGCAAAACACCTTTTTAGATTGGAAAAACAAGGATATGGTTTTTTCATTAATAGCTTTTTTGAAATTGAAATGTAAAGAAAAAGGATGTAAGTTTTTTAGAATTTCTCCTCCTCTTTTAAAATCTTCTGAATATGAAAAACTTTTTTCTAACTATGGTTTTAAAAAAGCTCTGCTTCAACCTGCTGATGGACAATTAACTGTGGTTCTTGATTTGCAAAAAAGTTTGGAAGATATTCAAAAGGAAATGCGTAAAAATACTAGATATTTAATTCGTAAAGGAGAAAAACGAAATGTTGAAGTTTTACATACAGATGGTCTGGAATACCTGGATGATTTTAAAAAAATATATTTTGATACAGTTAAAAGACACAAATGGGATGCTAGTGAATTCGACTATATTAAAAAACAATACGAATTGTTTTCTTCAAAGGATATGTCTAGAATGTTTGTTGCGAAGTACAAGGGGGAGATCATGGCTGTCTCAATTTTCACAAAATTTCAAGACCAGGTGATATATCATCATAGTGGTTCCATATTAACCGAAACTCCTGTGATGTACGTTTTGATATGGGAAGCAATTAAATATTACAAGGATTTGGGTGTTAAAGAATTTAATTTCTTTGGAATTTCTGAAAAAGATGATATGAAGCATCCTTGGTATGGTTTGTCTCTTTTTAAAAGAGGTTTTGGTGGTAATGAGAGGAGATTAATGGATAGTTATGACTATCCAGTTTCTAGGAGTTACTATCTTGTTAGGGGGATTGAAGGTTTGCAAAAAATTAGGATGTCTTAACCCTTTTCATTGTTATTGTAGGTATTTTTATTGTACCTTCATGTGTTTCTTCTGAATTTGGTATAATTTCGAATCCAAATTTTTTATAAAAATTTATAGCCTTTTGGTTGTAAACAGCGGTTTTGACAAAAACCTCTTTAGAATCTTCACAATGTTTAAGAACTTTTTCCATTAAAGCTTCACCGACCCCTTTTCTTTGGTATTTCGGCAAAACATAAATTGCTCCAAGAATGTTTTTATCCCTTATAGATACGAAACCAACGATTTTTTTGTCTATTTCAACAACCCATGTCTTGCTTTTAGTTGTACTTTTCTTTTTTGGGGGTCTTTTTACGAATTTTCTCTCTATGTCTTCATATTTAACACCATATTTTTCGTTAGGGTAAGTGTCCAGCCAAGTCTCTTTTTTTATATGGAATAAATCTTCCATATCTTCTTCTCTCTTTGGTCTAATTTTCATGTTTTTTTAGATACTAATTATATATATCCAAAAACCAATAATTGCTGTAATTAATCCAAAAAGCCAAAACCTCATTACAACCTTTTCCTCACTCCATCCTTTTATTAAAAAGTGTAGATGTAGAGGAGCCATTTTAAAAAGCCTTCTTCTGAAGATTGATTTGTATATTGATTGTACTAATGAAGAACCTATTTCTATTACAAAAGGAAGACCAATAATTGGTAGAAGGAATATCTTGTCTTGTAAGAATGCCATGGTTGCTAGAAGAGCTCCCATTGAAAGCGAGCCTGTATCTCCCATTTGTATTCTTGCTGGTTTAATATTGAAGTACAAGTAAGCTATTAAAGCCCCTATTATCGTTGCTAAAAGTATTGCTATTTCAGTTTGTTGTTCAATTATTGCAATTAGAAGGAAGGCACTGTAAGCAGTCATCAGTAGCCCCGTAGAGAGCCCATCCATGCCGTCTGAGATGTTTACAGCATTTGACATAGAGATTATTGTGAAGATTATGAATATTGGCATTAAAACGCCTAACTCGAAGTCACCTAAAAATGGGATCCAAATGGTTGATATATCTAATAGCGTAAAGAGCCAAAATGCTACAACTGCACCTGTTAGTGTTTGTACTATGATTTTTTCACCAGCATGAATACCTTTTCCAGGATAAGAACCTAATTTGTACCAGATGTTTTTATATGCGGACCATGGTATTAGTAGGGCGAGCCAAACTCTTTTTTTCCAATCCTTGTGTATCATGGCTAGCTTTATATGTCTGTGAAATGGACGAACTAGTCTTTTTCTGCCAAAGATATTTAACAAATCATCAAGAGCACCAAGTGTTGCAGAGATTAGTAAAACAATTATAGGTATGTACGTGTAAGGGTTCCAGTTTAGAGTTAGGGTTATTACAAGTATTGTTATTATCATAATGAGTCCCCCCATAATTGGTGTCCCCTCTTTTTCGGTTCTTTCTCCAACAATTGATGAAAAATCATCTTCGATTTTACGAACTACGTTTAGCTTGTAGAGGATGTTGATTATTAAGGGTGATATTGTAAAAGCAAAGAAAGTTGAGAGTAATATTATTGTTATTGCATCCTTCATTGATTTTTTACAAAAAATTTAGGTCTTCTAAGGCCATTATCATCTTTTTCTTTCAAGTATTGTTTTAATGTCCAACAAACTTCTTTTTCATCTTTTTCTAACCAATTTTGATGCTCTAAGTCTTTCTTTTTGTCTAGTATTTTTATCTTGCCCTTTTTTATGCCGTTGTTTTGTCCATAATGTTTTGTGGAGTGTACATATTCTAT
>SLSN01000007.1 GCA_007130415.1 Patescibacteria group bacterium | reverse complement strand
GGTGTCCGATTGGGAAATTTAAAGATTGGAACATATTGTAATCATCATCTATTTGCCTAGATTCTTCTATCTCGAATCCCATCTTTTGAAAAATTTCGAGTATATTTTCAAGTTCTTGTGTCAATGGATGTTTACTTCCAAGTTTGTTAAGTAGTTTGGGTTTTTCATTCTCAGGAGTGTTTTTTTCAAATGGAGCCGTTACATCAATTTGTTCTGTTGAAAATTTTGGTTTTAAACTAGAACTCAAAGTGTCTATTTTTTCTTGAATGAAATTTTTTAGTATGTTTACCTCTTTACCAAATCGAGCCTTTTCTTCATTTTTTTGCTCACCTATCTTTTTGAGTAAATCCTTCAGGCCTCCTTTTTTACTGAGATATTTCTTTTTTAAATCTGCAACAGAAAGGGAATCTATATCCTTGTTAAATTCTTCAAATGTTTTTGTTATTTCTTTGTAAGAAAATTTCATTGTTATAGTATACTAAAAATTCTTAAAAATAGTGAGTGTGTTTACCAGAAAATTTCTTACTATTTCTGAGGTAATTTTTATGATATTTCTTTTACAATGCTTTCAAAAGTTTTGGGTTGGTTTAATGCAATTTCTGCGAGAGATTTTTTATTTAGACCTATACCAGCTTTTTTAATTTTGTTCATAAACTCTGAGTATTTTAGGTCGTTATTTTGAGCTGCTGCATTTATTCTCTTTACCCAGAGTTGGCGCATTTGGCTAGTTTTTTTCTGTCTATCGTTGTATGCATATTGTCCAGCATGTAAACGAGCTTCGTTAGCTACCTTGTATAGCTTACTCTTTGTCATTCTGTAACCCTTTGTGGATTTTAAGACTTTCTTATGTCTTTTTTTTCTTGTGTTTCCTCCTTTTACTCTCATGTTTTTATATTTTTAAACTTTAACTTTTTTAAATTTCTTTACAATCGTTTCGTGCACAACCTCTCTTGGTAGTTTCCTTCTTTTAGCTCTTCTAGAGAGTTTTGTTCTAAGATGATGTTGAGCACTTTTTTTATATAGTACCTTGCTTTTTTTATTACCTTTAGGATTGGTTTTTTTAATCCTCTTGGCTGCTGTTTTTCTTGTTTTTTGCCTTGCCATCTGAAAAATACTTGATAATTAAATTCCTAATCTCATAATCGTAGATGATACCCTAATTTTGAAGGATATTCAATAGTTTACCCTATTTTTCCTGATTTTCTCTCTTCTCTTTAATTTTCTCTAAAATCTTTTCCTTTTTAGGTTCTGCGATGTTTTGTTCTTCAGACTTATTTGTATCTTCCTTTTCTACTTTCTTCTCTTTATCATCTTTTTTCTTCTCTGCTTTTAATGTTATGTAGAGTTTACGACCTTCTTGTTTGGGTGAATCCTCTATTGTGTTGTACTCCTTGAAAATATCCAGAAGTTTGTCCATTACTTCTCTGGCTTGTTCATAGGTTTGTCGACCTTTTCTAAAAATTGTTAATTTCACATTGTGTCCTTTTGAAAGGAATTTTTCGGCTCTTGATACCCTTACGTCAATGTCATGCTGTTCTATGACAGGACTAAAGCGAAGTTCTTTTTGATCTCGAGCTTTCCCTTTTCCCTTTTTCTGCTTCTTCTTCTTATCATACATGTACTTTGAATAATCCATAATTTTGCAAATTGGTGGTTTTGCATTTGGATTAATCTCTATCAAATCAAGCTCTTCTTGCTCGGCCATACTTAGAGCTTCTTCCCTTTTTTTAATACCAAGATTCTCACCCTCATTGGTTATTAGTTGAACCTCGTGAGCATTGATATATTGATTTTTCCTTGGAATGTTTTTTCTTAAAGGGGGTTGAAAATTTCTATTGAAGTTTTTTTTGTACATTTTTTCCTTTTTTAAATTATTTAAATATTAAAGAGGACTTTCTTTGCTTTTTGAAGAAAGTTCTTCTTTAAGAATTTTCAAAAGTTCTTCTACTTTCATTATACCTAATTCCTTTTTACCTGCTGGTCTTATGGATACAGTTTGTGTTTCTTCTTCTTTGTCTCCTACGACTAAAATGTAAGGGATTTTCATCAACTCTGATTGTCTGATTCTTGATTGCATTGTTTCGTTTTCGTAATTTACACCACAACTTAATCCCTTTTCCTTTAGTTTGTTTGCAACTGTATTTGCATACTCTAGATGCCTCTGGGCTATTGGTACAATTACAATTTGATCTGGTGCCAACCAAAGTGGTAATTTACCAGCATAGTGCTCTATTAGTATTCCTAGAAACCTTTCTAGAGAACCATATATTGTTCTGTGTATCATTACTGGCCTAACTTTCTCACCTTGTTCATTGATGTAATTTAAGTCGAAGTTTTCTGGCTGAGCAAAGTCAAGTTGAATTGTAGCACATTGCCAAGTTCGTCCTACGGAATCTTTTAGATGGAAATCAAGTTTTGGTCCATAAAAAGCACCGTCTCCTTCATTAACTTGGTATTTTATTTTTTCTTCTTCTATTGTTTCCTGTATTGTCGTTTCTGCTTTTTGCCATATTTCATCAGAACCAATTGATTTTTCAGGTCTGGTTGAAAATTCAATATGACTAAGTTCTAATTGGAATGTTTTGTAAACTTCCAATGCGAGTTTTATTACTCTTTTGAATTCATCCTTTATTTGTTCTGGGGTGCAATATATGTGAGCGTCATCTTGGGTAAATTCTCTCGCTCTCATTAGGCCGTGTATTTCTCCATCTCTTTCATATCTGTAAACTGTACCTAATTCCCCCATCCTTATTGGCAAGTTCTTGTAAGAAACTTGTTTGGATTTGAAAATCAACATTCCTCCATCACAGTTCATAGGTTTCAATGCGTAGCATAAATCTTTATCATCATGGGTTTTTGCTAAAAACATTTTGTCTAAGAATGTCTCTGTGTGTCCACTTCTGTCCCATGCACACATTGCTAGAAGGGTCGGTGTTTTTATTTCTTCATATCCTTCTCTCTCATGTACTTCTTTCCAATATTTTATTAAATTCTCTCTTAGTTTTAGCCCCCTTGGATGCCAAAAAACAAATCCCGGACCTTCTTCATGAAAGGAGAAAAGGTCCAAATTTTTTCCTAGCTTCCTATGATCTCTTTTTGCTGCTTCTTCCATCATTTGCTCGTACTTTCTGAGCTCTTTTTCAGTTTCGAAGCCAATCCCATATATTCTTGTAAGCATTTGGTTTTTTTCGTCGCCTTTCCAGTATGCCCCAGCAATTCTAGTTAATTTAAAGGCTTTAATTTCTCCAGTAGAATTTAAATGAGGTCCTCTACATAAATCTACAAAATTATTCTCTCCTGAAACATAGAAGCTAAATTTTTTATCAGGTATTTCTTTAATCAAATCCAATTTGTATGTTTGCTTTTTTCCCTTGAAGTACTTTATGGCTTCTTCCCTGCTTTTATATTCTTGTTTTAAGGGGAAATTCTTTTTGATAATTTTTCGCATTTCCTCTTCTATTTTAGGGAGTTCTTCTTCTGTTATGGGTTCGGAAAATTCGAAGTCGTAGTAGAAGCCGTTTTCAATTGCGGGTCCAATGCCTAACTTAGTTTTCGGATAAAGATTTAGGACTGCTTGTGCTAGCACGTGGGATAGCGTGTGTCTCATTCTTTCGACTTTTGAAACATCTTCTTTTTTCATTTTTTGATTCATCCTCTGATTCTATATTTCTTTAATTAAAATATCAAGCTAAAGCTTTTTTATTAACGATATAAATACTAACGGCATTTAGGCCAAAATTATATGTTTCGATTTTTATCAACCTATCCAATTTTAAATCTATCACGGGGTATTTTCTTGGGTGCTTTAATATTAAAGCTCCTTTAAATTTCTTCTTGTTGTTTTCTTTTAAACCAGGGAGCATAACTTTTGACATATTTAATATGTTTTCTATTTCGGCAATATTTTTTTTATTAAATTTTTTGTATGGGGGATCTAAAAATATTATATCATAAGCTTCTTCTAAATTTTGTTTGTTTCCCAAAAAGTCTTCGACTTTTTCTTTGATAACTATTGATTTGTCTTCTAGCCCTGTTTTTTGTATATTTTGGTTTAAAATTTTAAATGCACTTTTTGATGTATCTACAAATGTAGCGCTAGATGCACCTCTTGAAAGTGCTTCTAAGCCGAAAGATCCAGCTCCTGCATATAAATCGAGAACGGTTTTTTTGTATATGTCAGAACTTAGGACATCAAATATTGTTGTTTTTAACCTATCAGTTAAGGGTCTGGTGTTTTTGGGAATTGCTAGTTGCGTGTTTTTTGCAGTTCCTGCGATTATACGAACGGTTCCTTTTATATTCTCCTCTTTGTTTTGCAAAACTTTTTTCATTAAATTCTTCTCCATCTCTTCATACTCTTCCGGGGAGTCCTTTCGCCACTTGGCTTTCATTTTACGAATTTTCTTTTGTGATTGAATATTTAAACTCATATCTTAATTATATCTTACTGCTTCGAAAATTAAAATACTTGCTGTAATACCAACGTTTAGAGATTCTTTAATCCCTTCCATGGGTATATATATGCAATCATCTGACATATCTAATATGGGTTGGGAGATTCCATTTATTTCGTGTCCGAATACCAGGGCTATTTCTTTTTTTTGCTCTTTAAAATAATTAAATTTTTGGAAATGTTTACTGTTTTCAGTAAGTTCTACAGAATATACAGGAGTTTCTTTTTTCTTTAATTTTTCAATTGCTTCTTTAGTGTTGTCAAAGTACATCCATTTGACATCTTTTTCAGAGCCCAGTGAAGTTTTAAAAACTTTCGCATTTTCTGGAGTTGGGGTTATGCCACATAAATATATTTCTACATTTCCAGCAGCATCAGCTGTTCGGAAAATACTACCAACATTAAAGGCTGATCTTACGTTGTCTAATACTATTATGAGTTTTTTCATTTTTTAATAGAATAAATTATTTTTAACTTCTTTTGATATCCCTTTTTTATCTAGATCTTCTGCTACTGTTCTTGTTGTACTTAGTAAATCGAAGTTTGTTATATCAGCTACTTTTAATACCGGTATACCAGTTTGCCTTAGTCCGTATACTTCTCCTGGCCCTCTTGATTTTAAGTCATATTCTGCTACATCAAAGCCAGAATTATTTTTTGAAAAATACTTCAATCTTCTTTTAGAATTTTCTGTCAAATTGTTAGCTAGGACAAAACAGTAAGATTGTTTGTCTCCTCTACCTATCCTACCTCTAAACTGATGTAGTTGTGCAAGTCCAAATCTTTCGGCACTTTCTACAACCATCATCGTAGCATCTGGAAAATCGATACCAACTTCAATGACAGATGTAGCAAAAAGAGCGTTTATTTTTTTCTCTTTGAAATCTTTTAATATTTTATTCTTCTCCTCTTCTTTTATTTTCCCATGTAGCAGACTAGTTTTAATATCTTTGAACCATGTTTTAGATATTGCTTCATACTCAGCTGTAGCAGCTTTTGCATCTATTTTTTCGGATTCGTCTATTAATGGGAAAATGATAAATGCTTGTTCTGTGAATTTTGAGTTTTTAATTTTCCTTGCTATTGCTTTGTAACACTCTTCTCTTTTTTCTGATGTTATGAATCTAGTTTCTATTGGAATTCTGTTTTTTGGCTTTTCAATAATTAGCGAAATGTCCATGTCACCATATATTATGCTTGTGAGCGTTCTGGGTATTGGTGTTGCAGTCATTGTTAAATAGTGTGCTTTACTTCCACTTATTTTTGTCCTTTGGTTTACACCAAATCTATGTTGTTCA
The DNA here is from genome assembly GCA_007130415.1 of Patescibacteria group bacterium. Taxonomy (GTDB): domain Bacteria; phylum Patescibacteriota; class Dojkabacteria; order SC72; family T1SED10-24; genus PWIP01. Next base: position 5,420 of record SLSN01000007.1, on the reverse strand, counting down.
TCTACAACTACAAGAGCTGTCTTTTTAGGTAGCTGAGTCTTAAACAGAAGAGCGTGTGTCCCTATTATTATTTGAGGTTCTTTTGAATCCTCTATTTCCTTTTTTGAAATTCTAAGTTGTATCTTCATATCTAAATTCTCAAAAAAGTCACAGAAAGTCTTGTAATGCTGTTTGGCAAGTATTGTTGTGGGTACCATGATTACCGTTGAATAGCCGGAGAGCCAAGCGTTATATGCAGCTATTCCAGCTACAATTGTCTTACCGCTGCCCACGTCTCCATTTAAGAGCCTGTTCATAGGTTTCGTTTTTTGCATGTCTTTGAGTATTTCGTCCTTAGCCTTTTGTTGGTCTTTTGTTAAATCAAAGCTCAGGGAAGATATAAATTTTTGGATTTCTTTTTCATGTTTTTCAACTTTGTAACCCTTCTTTTTCAATCTTTTTTTCTTTCTCTCCTCTATTTGCATTGAGATATTTAACATTTCGTCAAATGCGAGTCTTTTTCTTGCAATTTCTATCTCTTCGAAATCTTTTGCGAAATGTATTTTATTAATAGCTTCTTTTAAATTTACTAATTCGTATTTTTTAAGAATTTCGTTTGGAATTTTGTCTTTGACGATTTTATCTATATGGGGTTTTAACCAATTTATTCTGGATCTCAACCATTTTGAAGTTATACCTGCTGTTTCTGGATAGAAGGGGGTTATTTTTCCTAGATGGGTTTGGTTTGTTGAGAATTTTTCATATGCGGGGTTGGAAAAATCATTACTTTTTTTTGACATTTTGCCTTCAAAGAGAAATGTTTCTCCGGGTTTTATGTTTTTTGTCAAAAAACTTTGATTAAACCAAATGATATTGATTTTGTCTGTTTCATCAGCTACTACAGCTTTTGTTATTACTTTACGATACCTTGTCCATGTATTTTTTATTGAAATTACCTCTGCGAGTATAGTGCCTTCTCTTTCTTCTTTGAGCTGCTCTATGGGTATTATGTTTGAGGTGTCTTTGTATTTGTATGGTATATGGAAGAGTAAATCTTGAACTGTAAAAACATCTAGTTGTTCTAGATATTTTTTTTGTTTTGGTCCTATCAAAGGTATTATTTCTACACTTTCATCACGCATATTTTATTGTCCTGCAATTACATCGATTATTACAATTATGGCAGGAATTACTACACCACTAAGCATAAGTATGATTAAAAAGATACTCATGAATTTATAGAAATTTTCTTTTAATTTTTTCTTCTTTTTTGCCATTATTATTCCTTTGTAATTTTAATTATTTTTTTACCAACTCTTAGTACAACTGATTTTTCTAATTTTAACATATAGTCTGGATCTTTAATCTTTCCCCCATCTATACTAACAGCGTTTTGTTTTATGAGTCTTCTTGCTTCACCTTTGCTTTGAGAGATATTTGTTTGATTAAGTAAAGTTAAGATATTGATTTTACCCTCTTGTGTTTTGAATTCTTCCAAATCTGTTTTTAGATCCTTTTTTTGAAATACATCTTCAAAATACTTTTTTGCTTTTTCAGCTTCTTGCTGGCTACTGAGTTCTTTAGTTATTGTAAAAGCTAATTCTTTTTTAACGTCCATTGGATTTGTATCTGGTTTTTTCAAAAGTTTTTCATAGTTCTCTACTTCGTCTAAAGTTTTACTTGTTAAAAGCTCAAAGCCCTCTACTATTTTTTCATCAGGGAAAGACATGATTTTGCCGAAAATATCATTTGGTTTTGCATCAAGCTCTATCATATTACCTTCTGTTTTGCCCATCTTTTTGCCTTCTTCTGCGGTGAACATTTTACCGGCTAATACAAATTTATTTTTCTTTAGCAGCTCTTGGGATAGATGTCGACCTGCGAGTGCATTAAAAATTTGATCGTGCCCACAAACTTCAACATCAACCTCCATGCTAACGGAATCATATCCTTGCATTAATGGGTAAAGGAATTCGTTTAGGTATATTGGCTTTTTATCTTCTAATCTTTTCTGAAACATATCCCTTTTTATCATCTGCTGAACTGTGAAGTATGAGCTTAGTTCGATTATTTCCTCGCAAGTTAATTTGCTTAGCCATTGACTATTAAAGAGAACTTTAATGGGGTTTTCTTCATTATCTATGTCTATTATTTTTGAAGCCTGTTTTTTGTAATTTTTTAAATTTTCTAGTATTTCTTCTTTAGAAAGTTTTTTCCTAGCAGCTGTTTTATCTGAAGGGTCCCCTATCATTGCAGTAAAATCTCCAATCAAAAATATGACCTCATGACCCAATGCCCTGAAATCTTCTAATTTTCTCATTGCAACAGCATGACCTATGTGTAAGCTAGGACCAGTTGGATCAAAACCTTGATATACTTTAAGCCTTTTTCCTGTAAGAAGGAGTTTTTTCAATTCTTCCTTTGAAGGAAATATCTCATCTACACCCTTTTCTAAAAGATTGTTAATTCTTTTTTCGTCTTTTAAAACCTTCATACTATTTTGCATTTAAAACTAATTTTGAACTGTGCCATTTTTTGGGAAGCCCTACGCCAGTAACAATTTCAATTCCATACTTTTCACAGGTATCCCATTCTGGGATTGTTTTTGCATCAAATCTATCACCTCCTTTTGTAAAAAGGTCAGGTTTTATTTCCTCCAGAGCTTTTATGACAGTAGTGTCATTTTCTATTTCAAACGGAATTGTGAAAGTCACATGTTTTAAATTATCAACTATGAAAAGGCGATCTTGTAGATTCATAAAAGGTTTTCCTTTTTTGTTTGTTAAAAACCAGTCCCCATTAACTACTACAACCATAACATCTCCTAATTTTGCACTATCATTTATACATGAAATGTGTCCTGGGTGTATTGGATCATATCCACCTGAGGTTAGTACAACCCTTCCTTTTATATTTTTACGGATTTTAACAAAATCTTTTAATTCTAAAATCATGGTTTTTAAGTTAAAAATTAATTTTTAAATGCACTTCCTTTGTAAACGAAAAGATATTCATTATTACTGAGTTCGATCTTCTTTTCGTATTTTACATCAGGAAAGCAATATTTGTATGAATAAATCATTACATCTGAGGGTATTTCTTCGTTTACAAGTTTGGCTTTTAATGCTCTTAGTGCTTTTGTATTTAAATAGCAGTATATTTTATCTGTGGTGGGTATTGGTAGATTTAGAAAATTATTTGATATTATTGCTATATCGCTTTTAAATCCAAATTTTAAGAATTTGTAAATTCTTGAAGTGAAAATACCCAGGGGAGAAATTTCATACCCAATCCCCTTCACATTATATTTTAAATGAGCTTCAATTAGAAAAATCCCATTCCCAGATCCTAAATCAAGTAAAATATCTGTAGGCTTCAAGTTCATTATTTCTAGAATTTCTTTCCTTACTTTTTTAGGTGTAGGTGCGAGTGGTACAAGAAAAATCCCTGTGAAGAATGAAACCAGTAGCCCGATTAATATGAGAACTATTATTATTATACTTGAAAGGTAGATTCCCCTTTCCATATTTTTTCTGCTAATATATATTTGTGTCTGATTTTAGTATAATTCTTAGATATTTGCTAGTATAACTTGATTAAAATGTTTTTATGTATGTTTTTTATGTTGTTTTAATTATCTTTTTCACCTTTATTGCGGTATTTTTTCTAACTAGGTCTTTGATTACTTTAATTTCTTTTTTTAGTAAGTCCCCTTTTGTCCCTCTAGAAAAGGTTTTGATAGCTAGGGGTTTGGAACTGTTAAATGTTAAAAAAGATGATAGGTTTTTGGATATTGGTTGTGGTGATGGTAGAGTTGTTTTCTCTTGTGCGGAGAAATATCCTGGAGCCAAATTTTACAAAGGTATTGAAATTATTTGGATTCTTGTTTTAGTTGCTAAGCTTAAGAAGTTTTTTTTAAGGGAAAAAGATTGTATTATTTTTGAGAGGGAAAATGCTTTAAATTATGATTATTCTTCTTACAACAAAGTATTTATGTATTTGCTTCCAGAGTTTGTTTCAGAATTAATGCCAAAGTTGGAAAAAGAGTTGCCTTCCAAGTCTGTTGTTGTTTCTGTGGCTTTTGCGATTCCAGAGATTTACAAAAAATCTGGTGATCTAAGTGTTGAAGAGGTAAGATTAGGTAGAAAAGTAAAAAAAATATATAGATGGGAGAAGAATTAGTATGATTGATGGAATTTTGTTGATTAACAAACCAAAGGGTATTACTTCGTATGATGTTATACGAAGACTTAAACCTCTGTTTGAGAAAAAACAAAAGATAGGTCATGGAGGCACCCTTGATCCTTTTGCTACTGGTCTTATGATTATAATGCTTGGTAAGGGTACTAAGCTTTTTGATAGTTTGCAAAAAGCCAGAAAGGTTTATGATGTGGTTGGTGAGTTTGGTTATGAAACAGAGACTTATGATGTTACCGGGGAGAGGGTTTTTGAAAGTGAAAAAAAAGTTTGCAAAGAGGAATTGTATGATGTTTTGAAAAAATTTACTGGTGAAATCTCTCAGATTCCTCCTAATTTTTCAGCAAAAAAAGTTAAAGGTAGAAGAGCTTATGAGTTGGCTAGAAAAGAGGTGGATTTTAAATTGGGACCAAAGAAAGTGAACATTTATTCCTTAGAGTTGGTAGATTTTGATTTTCCAAAATTTGAATTGAAAATAGAATGCTCTAGTGGCACATACATTAGATCTTTGGTTGTTGATATTGCCAGAGAGTTAGAGACCTTTGCTACACCAGTAGATCTTTGTAGGACGAGAATAGGAGATTATACATTGGATGAAGCTGTTGAACTTGATGGGGTTAATTTAGAAAGAGACGTTCGTAGTTTTCATTTGTAATTTTAAATACCTTTTCGATTTTTATATTCTTTATTTCTGCTATTACTTTCGCTACTTCTATTACATCAGCGGGTTGTCCGAATCTTATGGTTCTTTTTTTATCCGACCTTACACTTTGTGGAGGTAAGAATGGAGCATCTGTTTCGAGTAGAATGTTTTCAATTGGCGTTTTTTTAAGTAAATCCCTGACATTGTCTCCACTTTTGTAAGTAATTATGCCGTTAAATCCAATGCAAAGATTTAGCTCAAGGATTTGATTAAGATATTTTTGTTCACCTACATAAGAATGCATAGCACCTCTCAAAGTTACTTTACCTTCCGTTGTTATTAAGTTTATAATTTCCTTGGTGCAAAAGTCCGAATCTTTTTCGTCTCTTGAGTGTATTGTCATTGGTAAGTTATATTCTAGAGCTAATTTGATGTGTTCTCTTAATGAGGTTTTTTGGTTTTCAATGGCTTCTTCTCTTTTGTCGAAGTTTATGTCACTTCTGTTAAGTAGGTTATAGTATTCTAAGCCGGTTTCTCCAATTGCATGTATATTTTTTTTGTTGTTTTCCAAGATTTCTTTTAAATGAGCTATTTTATCAAG
>SLSN01000018.1 GCA_007130415.1 Patescibacteria group bacterium | reverse complement strand
GGAAAAAATCTGAAAGCGAAAAATTCCCTGGAGCTCTACATACATATACCATTGAAGCAATGATGCAAGATTGTAAAGCTCTACAAGCTGGCACATCACATAATTTAGGAGATAATTTTGCCAAAGCTTTTGATATTACATATTTGGATAAAAATAATGAGAAAAAATATGTCTGGCAAACAAGCTGGGGAGCAAGTACAAGATTAATTGGAGCTCTAATCATGACACATAGTGATGACAGAGGTTTAGTTTTACCTCCAAAGATGGCTGAAACCCAAGCTGTAATAATTCCAATATGGAAGACAGAGCAAGAGAGGAAAGAAATAGAGGAGGTTTGCAAAAAACTTGAAAGTGAATTGCAAAATGAAGGAGTAAGTACAAGCACAGACTATCGAGATCACCTAACTCCTGGTTTTAAATTTAATGATTGGGAAAAGAAAGGAATTCCTGTAAGAATTGAAATTGGTCCAAAGGATTTAGAAAAGAAGAAAGCTGTCGTTTGTAGAAGAGATACTAATGAAAAAGAAGATGTAAGTTTGGATAATATGGCAAAGAAAGTTAAAAAACTAATGGAAGAGATTCAATCCAGCATGTTTAAAAAAGCAAAGAACTTCTTAGAAAAAAACACTCATGAAGTAGAAACTTTTGAAGAATTTAAAGACTTTTTCAAAAACAAAAAAGGTTTTGTAAAAGCATACTGGAATCAATCAGAAGAAAGTGAAGGAGAGATTAAATATGCTACAGGAGCATCCTCAAGATGTTTGATAGGAGAGGGAAATGGTAAATGTATATTTACTGGAAAGCCAGCAAAACAGAAGTGGGCTTTTGGAATTGGATATTGATTTCCCCTAGCATTTACAAAGAAATCAAATTAAGCTAGGATTATGCACATGACAACATGTGAAGTTAACAAGACTAGGACAAATTGGGCTATGGTACTTTTTACCATTATCGTGGGCTCGATACTACTTGCCAATCTCTTCGATTATATAACATGGAGAATATGGGAAATAGGTATCTATTTAATAGGAGGGATAATTTTTATTAATGTTTTGTACAAAGTGTTGTGTAATAAAAAGTGGGCTTTTAAAACATTTCAAATAACCGTATTCTTTTTAGTTCTAACATTACTCTCACATACCGTTCTTGCAGTAGTAAAACCAGGACATTTAGGACCGGAAAGTTCAGACTCTACACCCTATGAGATTTACAATAGTGCAATGGAATTAAGGACAGGATATTATTCTAATACCGTAACTCTTAAAGATTTAACTTTCAATATAAATGAGAAGGAGTATTCGCTACTAGATTCTACTGATAGTTCTTACTATTTTAAAACACATCCACCAAAAAGCCATGACACCAATATTTTCATAGGGCACAAAGTAGAAAATTCAAATCTAAAAGTAGATATAGATTCTACCAATTATAAACTTACACCTTTGCAAAAATTAATTCGACAACACCCTTCTGTGATATTAGGTGCACCTCAAATACCAATAGATTTAGAAATAAATTCGAACAATGACGGTATATTAAATATTCATTTAGAAGGACAAAGAATTGAAAATTTGAGGGGGATACTTCGTGGAGGTGAAATAAACTTGAAGTTTTCGACAGAGTCTCTTCCAACAACAAGATTTTTACTTGCTGTTCGAGATGGTGAACACACTCTTTCATTACCCAAAGAAATAGGGCATAAAATAAAGTACAATGTTAAAAAAGAGGGGGAATTAATTATAGATGGGAATAAAGTTACACTAACTGGAAATTACGAAATTATCTCCACCAAAGGAGAAAACCCCTGCACAGTTGAAGTTAATGTTAACGGTGGGCAGTTAGAAATTGTAACCCATTAGCGAGTAACTAAGAAACTCGCATACAAAACAAAGAAGAAGTGTACCAAAAAGATTGTAACCTGTATCCTTTCCTTGTTATTTATATAAAATCTCCTCATTTACATTATCAAAAAAATTATCTCCTATTTCATAACTACCCTCATTAGACAGCTGCAAAGCTGCTGATGTTTGGTTTCTAAAAATATTCTTGTTTAAGAACAAATCTGAATTTTCCGACTTTACAGCATATTCTCCACCTTCAAAAACTAAACCTACAACTTCTCCATAAGAAGAAACTACATCTAATCCTACAAGATTCGCATGAATATTATTTTGTTCTACAAAAAAGTTACTATTTTCAATAGAAACTGCATAATCTACAAAACGAAATGAATTAGCATTAACACTCAATTCAGAATTATCATTACTTAAAATCGCATGTTCTAAATTCTCAAAAGTATTAATTTCAATATTAACCCCTTGAGCATTAACTACGGAAATTCCAATACTAGACCTATCTAAACCATTAATCTTAAAATTCTGTATCTTGCTCTGATTACTTGCTTGAACAATGACATCGCTTAAACTTTGAAGTTCAGACTTACCAAATTCCTCCGCTACCAAACATATTTGTGGTTTTAAAGTAATGCTTTCAACGTAAATCCCTGGAGCCACTCGAATTATTGTGCCACCAACAGCAGCATCTATAGCTTTCTGAATTGTTGGATAGTCATTTGGAACCTCAATCACGGTAAAAGTTTCAGGACATTCATAAGCATAAGGATTACTTTGATCCACAACAGACAAAACTTCAGTAGCTGGTAAAACTTCTTGTTGTGGCTCTTCTTGATTTAAATTCGGGCTCAGAAAAAATCCATAACCCAAAAAAGCTAACAAAAGGAGGGAGAAAAGAGAAACGGATTGGACTAAAACACTCTCACCATCACTCATACCACAAAATTTTTAATATTATGTAATAACTGTGGTATTTTACTACATTATTCAAATTTTTTAAACATCTCCAATATCTCAGCCATTCTTTCCTGGCTAG
>SLSN01000071.1 GCA_007130415.1 Patescibacteria group bacterium | reverse complement strand
GTAAGAGCCCAGCCAACAGAGATTTATATGATATACACTTCTATCTAAGCTCTAAATATGCAGCGGGAATTAATTACAAATACATAGAACAATATACTGAATTGAACAGAAAAGATTTTTTTGAGAAATTACTTAATTTTATTCAAAAAAAGAATAATCACAAAATACTCGATGGACTTGGTGAAGTAATTCCTAAAGATAGAAAAGCTTTTGTAAAAGAAAAACTTCTTAAAGAATTGGAAGAATTAATAAAAATACAAATCGACTCCCTATAACTCAAAAACAATATCCCCTGTCTCATAAGTCAAATCATATTTAATGTTTAGTTTTTCAAAATTTTCAATTACCTCCTTATGGGGATGGCCAAACCTGTTGTCTTCACCAACACAGCAAATAGCATAGCTAGGTTGTATATATTCTAAAAACTTTTGAGAACTTGCTGTTCTTGAACAATGATGCCCTGCTTTCAAAACATCAACTTTTAGCTCTTCCCTACTGTAATTTCTCATAAGCCAATCCTCAACTTCATGCTCAGCATCACCAGTAAGAAGCATAGTACCTGAATCTGAAAGAAGTTTTAAAATAATAGAAGCATTATTTACATTTGAAAACTCAATACACTCATCACCCTCCTGCTCGAGTGGGTAAAGAAGCTCTAGAGAGAATGAATCTCCTTCAAAATTAAACTCGTTATTAATAATTACTATATTCTCGTTTAGATATAAGAAGTGCCTATACAGGCTGGAATTATAGCAAGCTGGATAGTACAAAACTTCTCTTACATCATATCTTTCTAAAATATCAATAATTCCAGAAAGATGATCTTCATGAGGATGTGTAAGTATTACGGTATCAATTATTCTGTCTCTCGGGTGCAAATAATTCGAAATACTATATACAACGTAATCCCCTCCCCCACCATCAACTAGTACCTTTTTACCTGAGGAATCAACTAGGAAAATAGCGTCACCCTGTCCAACATCCAAAACTATAACTCTAGGTTCATGCTCTAAAGGTTCATAATTTAAGAAAATTCCAATAGCAAGGAAAATTACAAGGACAATATTATTTAAAAACCAACTAAAGATTTTCTTGTAAGTTGAGATAATAGTTTTTCCCATCTACAGGTGAAAATATTAAAATTAAAATACCTATGCATAAATAAACAACCCCTACTATAGAGACGGTTATATTTACATCATGAGAAGCAAATTCTAAATTGCCCAGGAAGTCTACTATAAGTTCGAAATATTTTAATTGAGCCCAAATTGTTAAAAAAAGTATCTGTGATATATATGATGAAAAAAGATTAAAAAACAAAGTTATAAATCCAAGAATAAGGGTGTACTCTAGTACTGGGAGGATGAGAATGTTTGTTACTACTCCAATGATTGAAATTTTTTGAAAAGAGTAAGCAATTATTGGCATAGTAACTATCGTACAAGCGAAACTAGGTACGAAGTAGTTTTGAAGAAATTTGTAAATTGAATTTTTTAATTTTTCAAAAGGGATTGTAAAATCTAAAACCTTTTGAATATATACATCCAATATCGGAGTAATATATATCAACCCACCAGTTGCTGAAATTGAAAGAAGAAAACCTATTTCCTTGATAATTCTCGGATCTATTAGAATAAATATGAATGCGCTAGTGAAAAAAATAATGTTTATGTTTGAAACAACACCATAATATACGGCAAGTAGTGTTAAGCTTAACATTATAGTTGCCCTAATTATTGAAGGGCTAAGTCCTGCAAGTACACAATACAGCCAAATCAAAAAAATCGTTAACAAAGTTCTGGATCTTTTTGGAACAAAAAAGAATATTTTGTTAATCCCAAGGAATATAATTGAGACATTATAGCCGGAAGCGACAATAATATGAGTGATACTAGCTACCCTCAGGGCCTCTCCAAAATCTTCTTCAAAAACCCTCTTTTCACCAAAAAGAACTCCAAGAAAAAGAGAAGCCTGAGGCTCTGAAAGTTTACTTTCGACCTCTCCCCTAATACCTCTTTTAAAATCCATAAGCCTATTTTTCAAGAAGAAACCAGTTTTTTCATCAGAGCAATTTAATATGGGATATCGAACTATATAATATATTCTTCTGTTTCTTAAAAATTCTTTGTAGTCGAATTCATCAAAAGACTCAGGTTCAACTAAATTTCCAATTATTGTGCAAACCTGCCCTACTTCTAACCTTGGAAATCTAGAAGTATTTGCTTGAACAAAAAAGCTTTCACCGGACTCAACTCTGAAAATTACTCTAGCATATTCATGCTTGTAAATAGGTTCTTCACTAACATAACCCGTTAGCTCTACATGCTCTCCTAAATAATTTTTATCTACATAATCTCTAATTTCATTTTCAACATGAAGATCATAGTAATTTCTTAGTGAGCAAAGAAGAATTACAAAAAAAACAATTATGAAAATCTTTCCTTGTTTGAAAATTAAAAGAAAAAAAGAAAGAAAAACTAAAATACCTATTCCTTTCCATAAAATAGCGTGAAAAAACACTTGTGTAAGGATATAGGTTAAAGCTATGAGAAGAATTTTTCTCTCTGAAATATAAAGTAGAAGAATTTTTAATCTTTTTAAAGACATATAAAATCCTTAATATTTTCAAAGGTAGCATCACCGATACCTGAAACATTCTTAATATCCTCAAGTTTACTATATGGTCTTCCATCTATAATGTCCCCTGCCCTAGCTTCACCAATGCCTGTAAGTTCCATGAGTTCTTCCTTGGAAGCATTATTTATGCTAATACAATCCTCAGAAGAAATCGTTTCTTCTTTACCCTCCTCATCCTCTCTCCTTGTTTCAACCTCCGTTACAACACTCTTGGGCATTCTTACTTCTCTCATAACACTAGCCGTATAGTTTACTTGCTCATCTTCAACTCTAGTACAAACCACATCATCACGAAAAGGTAT
>SLSN01000068.1 GCA_007130415.1 Patescibacteria group bacterium | reverse complement strand
CTGCGTTAAGAATGTTGAAAAAAGGAGTTCATCCCTATGAGGAGTCTTTAAAATTGCAAGGATTGTTGAGCTTATGCTTACAAGAAGAATCTCGATTACGATTAGCTTTCTCCGCAAATGGAACTTTTATAACAGGTAAAGGAGAAGATTTTGATCTAACGGGTTAATCTTTCAATTAGCTCTCTTAGTTCTGCTTCGTCTTTGAATTTTATAATTACCTTTCCACCATTAGTCAGTTTATTTATTTTTGAATCAAATCCAAGCTTTTTTGTAATTCTTTGCTCCAGAGCTTCTGTTTCTTTAGTGATTCTTCTCGTTTTGTCGATATTTTCTTCATTTGAATAACTAATTCTCCTTACTAGTTGCTCAGCTTCTCTAACACTTAGATTCCTTTTTATAATGATATTTGCTGCTGCAGAGATTGATTGGTCATCTTTAAGACCTAGTATAGCTCTAGCATGCCCCTCAGAAATCTCTTCTCCAAGAACATATTCTTTAACTTGATCCGGCAACTTGAGTAGCCTTATTTTATTTGTAACAGCAACTCTACTAAGTCCAACTTTTTTGGCAATTTCTGAGTGTTTTAGATTAAAGTCATCTTGAAGTTGTTTAAAAGCAGAGGCTTCTTCCAGCGCATTTAGGTCTTCTCTTTGTATGTTTTCAATTAGCGCAAGTTCTAGCATTTCCTGTGGGGAGGAATCTTTAATAACGACAGGAACTCTTTTTAGACCAGCCAGTTGTGCCGCTTTAAGTCTTCTTTCTCCAGCAATGAGTGTATATTTATCAGAATTTTCATCTTTTGTTATTATTAAAGGCTGTATAACGCCTTTTTCCCTAATAGATTCTGCCAAGTCTATTAAATCCTCTGGATCTATTTTCATTCTAGGTTGATAGGGGTTTGGGGTAATGTTCTTTATATCAAAGTTCTCTTTGTATGCCGAATCTTTATCTGAAGATTCCGTTTTTATCAATGCTGCAAGTCCTTGTCCTAAAGGTTTGTTGTTTTTGTTTGTAGGCATTTAGTTTATTCTTAAAGTTATAAACGTATTTTACATCAATCTTTTAATAAATTCATCTGCTAATCTTTTGTATGCTCTAGCACCTGATGATTTTGGATCATATTGTAGTATTGTTTGCCCATAAGAAGGGGCCTCAGAGAGTCTTACATTTCTTGGTACAACTGTTTTAAATACAGTTTCACCAAAATATTCCCTAACATCAGAGACAACACTTTCAGAAAGTTTTGTTCTGCTATCATACATAGTTAATATTACTCCTCCCAAAGAAAGATTAGAGTTTATTGATTTGACAATTTGCATTGTTTGCATAAGTTGCCCTAGCCCTTCTAATGCAAAATATTCACACTGTATAGGTACAATCAGTTTGTCTGATGATGTTAATGCATTGACTGTTAACAAACCCAAAGATGGGGGACAATCTATTATGACATAATCCATTTTTTCATTAAACTTGCTTAGTGCCTGCTTAAGAATAGTCTCCCTTGAAAGCATATTTACCATCTCTACTTCTGCTCCAGCTAGAGAGAGATGTGAAGGAAGTAGGAAGAGATTTTCAGTATTGGTGGGTACAAAAACCTCAGAGACCTTTTCGTTGTTTATTAAAATGTCATATATACTTTTGTATGGAGGTTTTTCATCTTCATCCCATTTTTCCTTTAAAAAATTGCTGGTAAAACCAACACCGGATGAGAGATTCGCTTGAGGATCTAAATCTATTAATAGTATTTTCTTGCCTTTGGAGGCTAATGCAGCGCCCAAATTTAATGCAGTTGTGGTTTTACCCACGCCACCTTTTTGATTTGCTATTACGATAACTTTCATATTACTCATTATTTAAGAGTATATCAGGATGAGTAATTAATCTGAAGTCAGTAAATGGAAAATATACGAGCCACGCTTTCCCCTTTATTTTTTCTCTAGATATTGGTCCAAAATCTCTGGAATCTGAGCTATTTGGTCTGTTATCTCCAGAAACAAAATAATAAGAGTCGGGTATCTCGACAGATGTACCCTCCTGAAGATAATCACCCCCTGATGTTAATATTGATTCTTCCAAGTATTCAGTTTCATCAAGTTGCTGATTATTGATATACATCCTGCCATTTTGTAGAGATATTTCTTCTCCAGGTAGACCAACTATTCTTTTTATGTAGTCTGTATGTTCATCGTACTCAAAAATTATCACATCACCTCTCTGAGGCTTAGAAAACTTGTAACCAATTTTGTTACCTATGAGATATTCCCCATCTTGAAAATTAGGAAGCATTGATCTACCTACCACTTCGTGTGGTGTTGCAATGAAAAGATAGAAGATTATACTAAGGGCTAAAGCTATGACAACGGCTTCAATGGTGTTAAAGACAAACTGGGTGATGGAAGCGAAAATTTGTGAAAGGATTGCATAAAGTCCTCCCTTTTCTTTTTTTTCGTACATTATTTTATTTTCTAGGCAGATTAAATAAGTACCGCTACTGGGAATCGAACCCAGGTCTGCAGGATGAAAACCTGCTGTCCTAACCACTAGACGATAGCGGCTCGTCTCATAGGGACCATTGTACTTTATTTCGCTCTTTTTGTTAAGAAATACTGTTCCTCATCTAAAGTCGCTCTTCTGTAAGTACCTGTCTCTAAATCCCATACGTATATTCTTTTACACTTACATTGAATTAATTTTTTGGTTTCAGATATTTCTCCCAATTCTTTTGCATCTTTCAATGGTTTTGTACAGCCAGGACATTGTTTCTTTTTCAACAATCCTTCCTGTATTGGTTTTATAACTTTTTTGAACATAAATTCCTCCTATTAAATAAATGCCGAGGACAGGAATCGAACCTGCAAGGGATTTAATCCCACGTGGTCCTAAGCCACGCGTGTCTGCCAGTTCCACCACCTCGGCAAAACACTGCGTATTATAACTTTTTT
>SLSN01000063.1 GCA_007130415.1 Patescibacteria group bacterium | reverse complement strand
TTCTGCTGTTCCCACTCTAAGCTGTACTCTAAGTGTTGTCCCCACTGGCTGTTCACCATAGAGGTTTACTCCATAAAAACGAGTTTCGGGAGGCATGGTGAAAACTGAAGAATCATAAATACCTTCTTCAATATAATCATCACCTATTCCCCCTGTACCTCCTTCTCCTGGTCCACCTTCAATAATTTGAAGTTCATTAGCATTACCACTTCTAGTTAGTATGTATGTGAAAAGTCTCTCTTCGTAAGTAACAACATCCAAAGATAAAACATTACCTGTAATTAAATCTGGATCTAATTCACCACATTGTTCCAATAATTCCAAATTGTCAAGCTTCAAAACTATATATTTGTGAGTACCACTACCACCTAATACTGCCCTATTTTCCTGCTCTATAATTCCAATTGTAGTTATATTCATGCCACCAGTATCAAAATTTCCTATTTCAAAAGGAGCTGATTTATCTGTAATATCTATGATAAAAAATTTTGGGTCAGTACCAAGATAAACCCGATTACTATCTTCTGAAACAAATACTGCATTAGCCTTTGTATTCCCAGATTCTGTAAACTCTCCAACAATGCTAGGGCTGGTTACATTCGAAATGTCGACTATAACAAGAGGAGCATAATCCGTCATTGCAACAAACATGTAACCCCCTTGCACAAAAATATCCTTAACCTTAGCATTTGTACCTCCTATTTGAATAGGACTTCCAATTCTGCTTCTATTTCCAGTTTTTTCAGAGATATCAAAAACATCTATTTTGTTATCATATCCAACAAAACCATAATCACCTTGAACATAAATAGTACTTGCATCAACACTACCCTGTATATCATACCAACCAACTTGAGGAGAATAATTTATTGGAGGAGAACCCTCTTTATCCATATCAACAATCCAAACAGCTTCTCTGGCTTCTCTGGGATTAGCCGTATATATATAGTTATTATCAAAATACACATTATTTGCTTTGTTTGAACCTTGCGATGGGCTAAAAATACCCACACGCACCAATTCTGGATCTTCGTCATCCTCTAAAGGTGGAATTACTTTAACATGAGAAAGAAGAGGATCAGAAGAACTTTCCCCCCTAACAATATATACATCGTCTAAATGGGTAGCTAAAGTTTGGCTACGAGGATCAAGAGCAAGAACCGAATGAGTAAGCTCTGGCTTACACCAATCTGCTGCACCATCTCCAATACCAAGTCCCTTTTCTAATACTATCTTACCATCTTCGGAAACTTCAGTACCATCATTATTCCCTTCTTCAAAATCTTCCTTTGTCTCTTGAGAAAATTTAAAGGTATTCCAGTTGTTTATGTAAAGTGTAGTATTAAATTCATTAATACCAAAAACAGGGTATTCATAAATAATTGTTAAATCTATAACTCTAGTTGAAGGGTCTTCAATACCAATACTCTCATCTACTAAATTACCATTAGTATCTCGATATGCTCTGTTTATAGTGAAAAAATAACTTAATCTTTCCTCCTCCTTCTCACCATCACCAATTCTAAGAAAACCATCTTCGTTTATAATATGTTTTCTTTCACCATCTGTATGATCAACTACATTACCCCAACTCTGATTTTTCACTAACATTATTAAATCAGCAATCTCTCTTGATTGCTCTGAAGAAATAATTCTACTTTGAGATGTACGCAATGTTCTGTATGCCTCTACTCCTAAAAATGCAAAACTGCTCATTGCCATTGTAAAAATACCAATAGCAATAATTAGCTCAACCAAACTAAAACCTTTTAGTTTATTTTTGTACATATGAATCTATAACTCCTTCTTCGTTAATTAAAATCACATAATTCCTTTCATCAAAAGACAATACAATGGTAATATCCTGACTGGGTTTTTGAGAACCTTTTGCAAAAACAACCTCTGTATTTCCAACAAGAGCATTTATACCTTTTCCAAAAGAGAACTTATCTTTTACTGTTGAAGTTGCAAAACTCTCTCCTTCAAAAAGCCAATAACCGTCATTTTCTACATAAACTCCATGATTAGCATCGTTTTTTCCAGAAAAAGCATTTTGTTGTTGTACAAAAACATGAGAATGAAAATCCTTTCCTGCAACAGAAAGTTCATTTAATTTCGTTTGCCTTATGGACATAGGCACAACCAATCCTGATATTAGAAGAATTATGCCTACAACGACAATCACTTCCAAAGTTGTATAGGCTTTTAAAAGCTTAGGCATTTATACTACTCATTAATTGATATATTGGTACTATTACGGTAATTCCTAAGAATCCGATAATTGCTCCAACCATTATGAGAAGTAAAGGCTCGATAAATATAACAATATTATTAGTTATATCATCAACTTTTTCTGTATAGAATTTATACAGATATTCTAAATTATCTTCCAATGTTTCAGTTCTTTCACCTACCTCAACCATTTTAATAAATGATTTACTAAAAAACTTCGGATGTTCTTTCAAACTCTCAGAAATATTCTTACCTTCTTTAGCGTTATCACGAACTTCTGTGAGTTTTTCTGCATATATTTCATTACCAACAGTATTAACAGCAACTTTCAAAGCCTTGGATATATCCATTCCACTTTTCATTAATATATTTAATGTTCTTGAAAAATTTGCAAGGATATTACTAACAAAGAGAATTTTTAAAATTGGTGCATTTATGGCAAGCCAGTGTAAAAATCTTTTCCCCTTAGCCGTTTTCAAAAGTTGGGAAACAATAATTACAAGGGCAACAATTATTGCAAGGACATAATACCAATTCTCTCTTATCACTCCAGAAGCATATATTACGTTTTGAGTAAAAACCGGAACATTAGGGAAAGACTCAAAAAGTTCTTCTAGCTGGGGGAAGATAAAAAAGACCATAGCTGTAAGTTGGACACACGCAAGGCCGATTATAATTCCAGGATAAATTAATGCCCCACGAACTTTTTTGT
>SLSN01000021.1 GCA_007130415.1 Patescibacteria group bacterium | reverse complement strand
CATATTTAAGTTGTCTTTTAACAAATTCTCAAACTTTTCAACATAGTCATTTAGCAGATTACCCCCCTCTCCATCACTACCTAAATCGGAAACTTTTTTAATCAAAGATAGTCTAGACCTCCGACTACCTTCTAAAGCTTCCCAGTTAAATTGCAAGGGTACTCGATAGTTAACGGAAATGTAGTGATAGCGTAGATCCATAGGTTCGATACCAGCCTCAATTACTTCATCAAGAGTTAAAGCATTACCTTTACTCTTGCTCAACTTTTCACCTTTTGGAGTTCGAATAAATTCATTATGAATCCAATACTTCACAACTTCATGTTTGTAAGCACCAAAGTTCTGAGCTCTTTCATTTGTATGATGAATTGGAATGTGATCAATACCACCAGTATGAATATCAAATTTGTCTCCTAAAATATCACAACTCATTGCAGAACACTCAATATGCCATCCGGGAAAGCCAACACCCCAAGGTGACTCCCATGCCATTATATGCTTCTCATACTTCCCGACTTTTTTCATCCAAAGTACAAAATCCGCAGGATTTTTCTTTTGAGGATCAACCTCCACTTCCTCTCTAGCACCAACTTTTTTGTCCTTCAAATCCTGCTTAAACATCCTTCCATAGTCATCATATTTGGTAACATCAAAGTAAAGAGCTTGTTCGGTCTCATAAGTAAAACCATTCTCCTCAACCTTTTTAACAAAATCAATAATCTGGTCAATGTATTCTGTAGCACGAGCCCAACCATATTTACCTAATTCGTGAATATCAGTATCAGGATGAACAACAGAGCCATTAGGACTTAAATAGTTCATTTTGTAAAAATCCTCAATTACAGTCCTAATATAGTAGTTAGCAATTTCAGTTGGATTTTTACCCTTTTCAGAAGCTGCTTCCTCTATCTTGTCTTCACCAAAATCATCATCATCTGTCATGTGACCAACATCAGTAAAGTTCATCACCCTTTTAACATCATAGCCCAAATACAAAAGAGCCCTGTGAAGAATATCCCACTCAGCATACGCTCTCAAATTACCAACATGCATCCTCCAGTACACCGTAGGCCCACAGTTATACATAGTCACAACCCCAGGCTTTAGAGTTTCAATCTTTTCAATTTTTTTTGTTAGTGAATTGTAAAGCTTCATTTTAAAAAACTAAAATTAAACTTTCTTCCTTCCTTCCAATGCCCTTCTCAAAGTTAAACTATCAGCATATTCAAGGTCAGCACCAGTAGGAAGACCCATTGCTAGTCTAGTAATACTAACTTTTTCAACACCTTTAAGCAAATCTTGAATATATGCCATAGTAGCTTCACCTTCAAGACTAGGATTGGTAGCGACAATAATTTCAAGGTCATTTTCAGAAGTTAATTCTTTTACTCTCTTTTTCAAATCTGCAAAACGCAATTCTTCAGCACCAATACCATCAGCTGGAGAAATAACTCCACCTAAAACAAAATACAAACCACTGTAAACACCAGAATTTTCAAATGCAACAATATCTAAAGATTCTTCAACAATACAAAGCTTACTTTTGTCTCTTAAAGGACTACTACATAAATCACATTCTTCTTTTTCTGAAACATTAAAACATTTTGAACAAAAAACGATATTTTCATCCATTTCAAGAAGATTTTTTGCAAGCTTTGAAGCATCATTGTTAGGAGAACGCAAAAAGTGGTATGCCATTCGTGCAGCAGACTTTGGTCCTACACCTGGTAATCTTTCAAATTCCTCTATTACTTTTACAACAACTTTAGGTAGTACAGACATTTTTTAGCCCATCATTTGTTTAATTTTGTCCATATCAAAATCCTTGGCCATTTCTTTTTGTAATTTCTTTTGATAGTCCTTAAAAGCTTCATCAAAATTCCTCTTCAAAACTTCAAACATTTCTGGAGAAAGTAAACTTTCATCAATTTCGAAATCTTCGAATTCTTGAGCTCCATTCATGTACAACACAACTTTGCTGTCCTTAGATTCACCGACAACTTTCTGCTCACGCATTTTCTTTTGCATTGCTTTAGCTTCTTTTTGCATTTTGTAAAGATCTTTCATTTGACCTAAAGGGTTTGCCATAATTTTTCAGTAAAAAATTAAATATCAACAGTGTATTTTAACAAGAAAATGAATGAATTAGTAGTTTACATATCTTTAAAAATATCTTCTACGTCTTTAGAAGACTTTTTCTTTGGTTTGGGTTTTTCTGCTTTTTTCTCTGGTTCTTTTTGTAATATTACGGCAGCTTCTGCTTTCTTTTTAGAAGCCATCTTACCATTAACAACACATTCATATGCAAAACACTCTCCAAAAACTTCTCTACAAACAACAGCCACAGCTTCCCTACTCTTTGGATCCTCTATCCTATCTTTATGAAATTGAAAAGGAACTTCCATAAACAATTTACTTTCATCAAAGCTAATAATATTGGCACTTTCAAGAAAAGCAAAAAGGTGCCCATTTGCAGGCTTAATCTTGTTTGTCAAAACTTTCCAATCTTTCTTAATTTTCTCAACATCCAACTTACTTTTCTTCGTAGAGATTTTACTCTCTACAATTTTCTCTTCTTTTTTCTCCTCTTCCTTTTTTTCTTTCTTTGGTTTTTCTTCTATTTTTTTCTCCTGTTGAATAGCTTCATTCATATTTATACTACCAATAATCATTTCGAATTCTAAGATTGGTAATGAGCTGGTTTTTAAGTTTCTCTCAGCAACAAGAAAGTGATTTATGAGGATAATGATTTCTGAGACCGCGAGATTTTTTGCAAAAGAATACTCTTCTGCACTCAACTTGCCTTGCATTTTCTGAACAAGAATCTCTCGAAGCATTAATATTGTATATTTTGCAAACTGTTGCAAATTAACTCCCTTCCTATCTATTTCATTGATCATTTCCAAAGCAGCTACCTTGTCATTAAGGACAATTTTTTCAAGAAGAT
>SLSN01000019.1 GCA_007130415.1 Patescibacteria group bacterium | reverse complement strand
GTTTGTTTGTTCAAATATATCATCCTGAAAAAGTCTGTGGCGTAAAAAACGGTAGGATTACACAATATGGTCACCTTTCAAAAATTAGTAATGCAATTAACATAAAAAGGACGAAAGCAACAAAGGTTGATATTATTCAAAGAATTATTGAGAAAAACCAAAGACTTAGAAAAAATAAAAAAAGTTCTAAAGATTTAGAAAAAATAATTATTCTTCATGAAAAATTAACAAAAAAATATCCTTGGATTAATAACAAATATGGTTATAATTTTTCTGAAAAACTAAATGAAAAAGAAAGCTATCTGTATACCCTCGCGGAATGCAAAAAATTACATAAACAAAAAAATCCTTTTGTTACATGGGTAGAACAAGGAGATTTAATTGGATATACGGGGAGTTCTGGATTGATTTGGGGAGCACTGAAATATCCTGAAGAGAAATTAAATAATATAAAACCATTTGAAACATGGGATGAAGTACATTTACATTTTGAGGAGGCAGTGAGAGATGAAAAAACTTTTTTTAAAAAAGAACAAAGAGATCCATATGGTATATATAAATCGGCAAAGCATTACGAAGAAATGGATTCTTTTAAAAAAACTTTGTTTATTTATCCAACAAAGTCTTAAGAATAACTGGGAAAATCAGTATGCATAGCTACTCAACAGAAAGATGATACACTAACAAATCTATTTTTTGTTAATATATTTCCACAAAGCAACAATACCTAAAACCAGCAAAATAACTACCAAAACATAGACAAGCCAAGAAAGGAACATCATACTCCCTCCACCCATCATATGATTGTAGTCCATCATAATTTTTTTAATTAATTTATTAATTTTAATTCTAACACCTAATTTTTCGAAAGTACAGAATTGATTTTATTGTTTCTCTCATATTTTTGTGCTGTCTCATTTTCATTAAAAAAGAGAGGGTACTAGTACCCCCTCTTAAATTCGTAACAAAATATTAGAGTTATTCCTCTAACAATGTGATATTGGTTGCATTGATTCCCTTAGGTGTTTCTTCAACATCAAAGGTAACAACATCCCCAACTTTTAGTTTTCTAGCTGCAAGATCACCTTCTAAAGAATTTTCGTGATAGAAAACATCTTTATCAGATCCCTCTTTTGTTATAAAACCAAAGCCTTTATCAGTTACTGTTTTTACAGTTCCTTTTTCCATGATAAATGTATGGATTAAATTAATTAAAGCTAAAAGATTACGATGAAATTTGTTTTGAAATTCTATGTACCCAAATAACTATAGTTCATTTTAACAGGAAACAGGAGAAATAGCTAATGTATAATCTCCAAACACTTGTTTTTTAAAAAAGGAAGATGTGGAATCATACATTACCATGGGGGGACTACCAAAGGTTTTATTACCGCGGGAAGGCCCCTCCTTTTTTTCCCTTCACTTTTTCTTTTTTTACTTGTTAAAAACAATTTAATGAAGAAAAACTCCGGAATTATTTCAAAATGTAATTCACCAACCAATCAACATTGCAGATAAATACAAAGATGAACGTGCATACAAAGCTGCTTTAGACGGTTTGTACGTTGGTTTAAAATTCTATTCAGGAAAAAATTATAGAAGATCTTTTTTGATGGTTTCCTTCTCTAAGCTTTTTTGAGCCTCCTCCTCTTTATTAAGATCATAAGCAATAGCCCCATACCTATCAAAAAAAGGGACAAACAAACTAACAGAGTCAGGGATCTCTTCACCATCCAATGTAAATTTTACACCACGAATTATATAGGCAGAATAAGTGTCAAGTCTCTCAACTTCAGCTTTGGAAAAAATATTAGCAATTTTATCAAAAAAATCTTCTTTTTGCATAGTGTATTCAATATCAAAAGATTTTCCATTAATTCTACCAAAAAGTTTTTCTATTTTTCTCTCACACACTACCCCCCAAAGACTTATATTGCCAGGCTCTATCCTCGTTGTTTTATTCACATAAGAAGGGTCCTGTTCGGTTCCAGCTTTGCCAGCATCCTTTAAATATTCGCGCATAGCGAATCTATCATCACTTAATTCTTTTTGTTCTGAAGTCATAATCGCTTCAGCTTTTTCATCACGATTCTCATTTGACTCTAGAGAAATATCTTTCCCTTCCATTTGCTTAGGTTTTTTAATTAAAATAGTGGCCCATAGTTTATCATGTCTTTCAGACACTGTCAAGATTAGGTATACCTTGGATACTTTCGCTTGCACATTATGAGATTTCTTAGAATTTATATACTTTAACTCTCTTTCCATTTTTATTTTTTACAACCAACCCCATAGAACCCTCCATACTCCAAAAATTCCAACAAAACTTAATATGGTAAAATAACTCAAATTCATTTACTAAAATCTAAAAAATCCCACATTGGAAAAAAACATAAACGAAAAAATTAGGAAAGCATTTCAACTAATATATGAATTAGAACCAGAGAGAGAAAGGTTGATGAATCCGGTACCAAATACCTTTAATCCTTTTTGGAATCACCCATACAATGTTTTAAAAAATGTCATACAACTAGGTTGTTCTGATGAAGAAACTCTAATCAGCGCTATATTACATGATGTCCTCGAAGATACAAACTACCCATCAGAAAAATTAGAAAAAGAATTTGGAGGAAGTGTATTAAAAATTGTAAAGACAATTTCAAAATCAAAAGATTATTCAAAAGAAAATGCACATATATACTACAATGGTATTTCTGAACATCCAGATTTAGAAATTAGGAAAAAAGCTTGTTTTATTAAATTTGCAGATAGAATTGATAACCTCTCAGAAGCTGTAATTGTTGCTGATAATGATTTTGTTAAAAAATATTTTGAGGAAACAAAAAAACATTTTTCTAAAATAGCAGAAGTTATTAAAAAAGGAAAAGAATTAGAAACATTTCTCAAAAATGTTGAAACTCTAATGAAAAACAAAACATAAAATGAAACAACTTATTCAAAAAAACACAAACAAATGGTACGAAGTAAATTTCCATGTTAAATATTTCGAAAAACTTTCGAAGAAGGACGAAGAAAAAATC
>SLSN01000045.1 GCA_007130415.1 Patescibacteria group bacterium | reverse complement strand
TTTGGTGATGGGAAAGAACTTTCACCGGGACATTGGCAAAAGTTAGCAATAGCAAGGATGATCTATCGAAACAAGCAAATTATGATTATGGATGAGCCATTTACATTCATAGATGGCCCTTCGAAGGCTAGAATACTAGATGATATTATTGATTTCGTGGGTAAAGATAGGATTCTAATATACATTAGTCAAGATACTGATAACCTTCAGAAGTTTGATAGGGTTTACTATTTTAAAAAAGGGAAAATTGTTGAACAAGGAAAAGCAAAAGAACTTCTTGAGAAGAAAGGACATTTTTACAAAGAAGCTAAGTACAATCGTTAAACAATATACATAAAACAATGTATAATAGCCACTATGGATACAGAAAAAATACGAGAACAATTTCCGATTTTAAGTAGAGAGATAAATGGAAAACCCCTCATTTATTTTGACAATGCTGCTACTACACAAAAACCACAAGTTGTAATAGATGCAATGAATGAATATTACAAAACTTCTAATGCAAATGTTCATAGAAGCCTCCATACTTTGGCTGCTGAATCAACGAAATTATGGGAACAGGCACATAAAGAAGTTGCTGATTTTTTGAATGCAGAGAGTGACAAAGAAATCATATTTACAGGAAATGCTACACAGGGTTTAAACTTTGTTGCAAATACATATGGACGACAATATCTTAAGGAAGGAGATGTTGTGGTGATTTCTGAGCTTGAGCATCACAGTAATATACTCCCTTGGCTTCAACTTGCAAAAGAGAAGAAAATAAAAGTGGAGTGGTTGCCGGTTTTGGAGGACTATACTCTTGATATTAATTATTTAGACTATCTTAAACTTAAGTACAAAAGTAGACTGAAAATTCTTTCAATTTCTCACGTATCAAATGTTTTGGGGATGGTTAATGATGTAAAAAAACTTGCTAAAAAAATACATTCTGTTGGAGGAGTTTTGTGTGTTGATGTTGCACAGAGTGTCGCACATATGCCTGTTGATGTAAAAGATTTAGATTGTGATTTTCTTTGTTTTTCAGGTCATAAAATGTATGGACCAATGGGTATTGGTGTTGTTTATGGGAAAAAAGAAATCCTTCAAAAGTTAGAACCTTGGATTACTGGTGGTAATATAGTTACAAAAGTTTGGAAAAATGGTGCACATTGGGCAGAATTACCACAGAAATTTGAAGCTGGAACAGCCAACGTTGTTGAAGCTGTTGGCCTCATGGAAGCTATAAATTGGCTTAAAAATTACTCTTGGGAAGATAGAAGAGAACATGAAGAAAAATTAACTTCTATGGCTATTGCAGGACTTTCAACAATTTGTGACCTTGAATTTTTGGGTACAAAATCATTGGAGGATAGGATAGGAGTAATAAGTTTTCAATTGAAAGACATTCATCCTCATGATATTGCTTCTCTTCTTGATGAAAGGGGTGTTGCAATTCGTGCAGGCTATCATTGTGCTGAGCCTTTGCATACAAAATTTGATTTTGGTCCATCTGCAAGAATTAGCATTGGAATTTACAACACTCAAGATGAAGTAAAGGTTTTTACTGATGCAGTGAAAAATATTTCGAACAATTTTAGGAAATGACATCTTCTTTATACAAAGAAAATATCCTAGATCATTACAAAAATCCCAGGAATTTTAAAAAGCTCAAAAAATCAACAAGTAATGCTTTTTTAAACAATGTTACCTGTGGAGATGAAATGGAGGTTTTTTTGAATATAGAGGGTAATCTTGTCAAAGATATTTCTTTTGATGCTAGGGGTTGTGCCATAAGCATTGCTGCAATGTCAATGTTAAGTGAAAAAGTAAAGGGTAAAAAA
Organism: Patescibacteria group bacterium; assembly: GCA_007130415.1. Lineage (GTDB taxonomy): Bacteria > Patescibacteriota > Dojkabacteria > SC72 > T1SED10-24 > PWIP01. The sequence continues at coordinate 9,970 of SLSN01000045.1, read as the reverse complement.
ATCTCCGAGGTTAAGAAAATAACTGACGATGAAGTTTTAAAAATGCTTGGAATGGAAAAAGAAACGCCAAGAATGAAATGTGCTCTTCTTGGTATAGAAACTTTAAGAAAAGCGTTGTCTTCTTGAAGTACTTCTGCTATATTTTAACTAATGCAAGCAGACAAAATTCTTAAAATTAATCATGATATTTGTTTGAAATGTGGTGGTTGTATAGCTGCATATCCGGATATTTTCGAATTTGATGAAAATCAAAAAGTTCTAATTAAAAAAAAAGCTCAGGTTAATCCGGAGGATTTGCCAAAGGTTAAGGAAATTTGTCCTGTAGCAGCAATAATAGATAATTAGTTTATGTAATGACAAACAATAATCAGGGTTTGCAAAAATTAAATAAGGTCTCTGATGGTGCGACGACTGCTCTGAAAACTTCGGATACTCTTTCTGATTCTGCAAGTCGTACTAGTGAAGAAGTTGAGGCTATTGCAGAAATTGATGAATTAGAAAAAGCTATAAAAGAAGCCAATATGCCTGAGGATTTAGCAGAAAAGGCTTTGAGAAGTGTAGGTAGGCTTAGGAGAATGGCAAGGAGAGGAAGCTATTCAGGAGAGTTTGAAGTTGTGGAGAAGTATATTTCTTGGATTACTAGTGTTCCTTGGGGGGTATATAGCAAAGATAATCTGGATATTAAAAATGCTAAGCAGATGATGGATTCCACTCACTATGGTATTGATACTGTAAAAAATCTCGTCCTTGATTATCTCGCTATTATGCAGATGCGTATGCAAAGGGGAGAGAGTTTAGATATGGAAGAAGGTGGTGTTGCGGATATGGGTGTTTTGAGGGGTTCCTCTGCAAATGCCCCAGTTATGCTTTTTGTAGGCCTTCAGGGTGTAGGTAAAACATCCATTGCAAAATCGATAGCTAATTCTATGGACAGGAAATTCGTTAGGGTTTCTTTGGGAGCTGTGGGTAGTGTACAAGCTCTTAGAGGGCAGTCCAGAGCTTTTTTAGATGCAGAGCCAGGACAAATCATTAAAGCTCTTACCAGATGTGGAACTATGAATCCCGTTATTGTTTTGGATGAAATAGATAAAGTTAGTGGACAGAGTGGATTACTTAACGATGTTATGGCTTCCTTGCTTGAAATTTTAGATCCTGAACAGAATAGTACATTTATTGACCATTATCTTGATTATCCTGTTAATTTAGGAAAAGTATTTTTCATATGTACCTGTAATACACTAGGAACATTATCAGCTGCATTGCTTGATCGTATGGAAGTAATTCGCTTTACCAGTTATTCTGATCAAGAAAAAGAAATTATTGCTAAAACATATACAATGCCTGCAGTATTAAGAAATGCTGGACTTAGCGAAAAGGATATAATTATTGAGGAAAATGTTTGGCCACTTCTCATACGTCCTGTTGGTTTTGATGCGGGGCTTAGGCAACTTGAAAGGAACCTTTCTACTTTGGTGCGTACTGCTGCAAGAAAAGTTTTGGAAGGACAACAACCTCCAATTGTTGTTAATAATCAAAACCTTAGGCAATTTGTATTACCTGATCAAGGACCATTGAGTTAATGAAAACTCTTGATGAGATAAATCAATACTATTCAGAAAATACTACGAGTGAACTTTTCAAAACTGTAAAAAATATTGTTCCAGGAGAAGGCAATCCAAATGCAGACATTATGTTTATAGGGGAAGCTCCAGGAGCTGTAGAGGACAAATTGGGGAGACCTTTTGTTGGTCCAGCAGGGAAGTTTTTAGATACATTACTTGAAAGCATTGGTCTTAAAAGAGAAGATGTTTTCATTACAAACGTAGTCAAATGTCGTCCACCAAATAACAGAGATCCTTCAGATGAAGAGAAAGCAATTTTTAAACCTTGGTTGAAAGCTCAGATAGAGTTTATCAATCCAAAAGTTTTCGTGCCTCTGGGACGCCATGCTCTTGCTAATTTCTTGCCAAATGTAACAATTTCTAAAGCCCACGGTCAGATTTTTAAAAGAGAAAAAGACGGTAGAGCAGTTTTTGCAATGTATCATCCTGCTGTGGCTCTATACAATGGTTCTTACAGAGATATTCTTTTGAGTGACATGAAAAATCTGAAGGAATATCTTGAAAAAGAAAAGAAAAAAGAGGAAAAACAGCTTAAAATGTTCTAAACTCCCTTAAAAGGGTTCTTTACTTTATAGGCTAGTCGCTTGTAAGAACCTTTATCTTCATTTCTTCTATTTTCATTTTTTTTCTCCTCCTTGGTCTTGGTTTTCATCTGGGGTATGATTATATTTTATCTCACCTTGGGTGTTTATACGATTGACACCCTTTTGCAACTTTTCTCTATCTCTCACAACCTGCTCTGTTATATTCGCTGGTATCTCTTCTTGTCCATCTTCTTGAAAATGTAACTTTTCTTTGATCATTTGATCCATTTGTTTCCGCCTATCTCCGACCTCTCCTTTTAATTTTTCTCTCGTTTTTGATTTTGCTTGGTCTGTTATACGTCCCTGCACTACTGGGGGCTCGTATATATCCGCATCTTCTTCTGGAGGTCTAGTTATTCCTTGGGCTTTATCTTTCTTCATCCTTTCTAAGTCTTTAGGATTTGTTGTAATTAAATCGTGCTCGGCTTTGCTGGATACTACTTGCATTGCAACGTGATTGGTTCCGGCAAAGAATATAGCTTGCCCGACATCACAATGTAGTAAGAAATCTGCTTCACCCTGAGTTAGATTAAAGGCAGGTTTTAATCTTTTCATACCTGTCGGACTTTGTTGAAAGAGGATTTGCATTGAAGAGTTAGCAATAATTGCTCTGCCCATTTCATTTCTTAAAAAATCATCAACATCTTGTGTTATTGTTGTTACCCCTACATAGTACTTTCTCGCTCTTTTAGCTATTGAGTAAAGAAATTTTGCCGAATCTTCATGAAGCATCATAAACCAAGCTTCTTCTATTATTAATATCCTTTTTTTCCTATCTTTTCTAATTTTTGTCCATATATATTCGAGAATCAAATACATAGCCATAGGTCTAATTTCCTCTTGTAGAGATTGAAGGTTAAAGACAGTAAAAGGGTTATTTAGTTCAACATTACTTTCTTCATTGAAAATTCCAGCACCACTACCAATAATATATCTCTCCAACCTGCTGGCCATAGGTCTTGCTTCTGGTTCAGCCATACCTTTAAGGACTTTATACAGGTCTTCTAATAACGGAGGTTTGTTTGCTCTTTGAGTCGCTGGGTCTAGAGTAATTCCTTTTTCTCTGTATGTCAGCAGTAGAGCCCTATCTAATATAGCTTGTTCAATCGCATTAACTTCTCCAAGGAGTATTTTAAGAAATCCTTGTAATGAAAGAATTTTCATCCTTAATTCATCTTCATCATCATCTACAGTGACTCCAGAGAGTTCAAAAGGATTCATTTTATGTTTTGAGTCTTGTGAGAATGAAATATATGCTCCATTAACGGCATCTGAAAGAAGCTCAAATTCATTTTCTGGATCAATAATGATGATTTCTGTCCCAAGCATTAGTGAGCGAATAGCTTCTAGTTTAACAAAGTAACTCTTACCAGCTCCAGACTTTGCAAAAATTACAGTATTTGCATTTTCCATCTCAAATCTTTCAAACACGATTAAGCTCTTATTGTGTAGGTTGAGACCATACATAATTCCTTGATCCATTGTTAAATCTGAAGTTACAAATGGGAATGTTGTAGCAATGGATGTCGTATCCATATTTCTTGTGATGTACAATTTGTCTAAACCTAACGGTTGTGTACTTATTAACCCTTGTTCTTGTTGTAAAATAGCGGGTTTGGCAGTAACACTCATTGCTCCCAGCGTAGCTACAGCGTTCTGTGTTATTTTCTCAAGACGCTTTTTCGAAGTCGCAGACAACGTTATATACATTGAGAAATGAAAGAACTTTGAAACACCTTCAGCGATAGCATCCTGTAGTTGTTGTGCGTCTGTTAAAGCGACTTTTAGCGTAGCATCAGGAACTTTCCTTTCTTCGATATATGTATAGAGGGTAGCTTCCATTTCACCAATCTTTCTTTTTAATTTTTTAAGAATTTCTTGAGAATCAACAGGGTAGTAGAACGTAGATATCCTCAATGAATGTTCGAAGTTTATTATCGGTGAAAGCCAATTTGGGCCAACAAATCTAGGGTAGTTTTTTACAAAAAGCGTTTTATAAAAGTTACCATTTATTTCCATGTGTTGAAAATCAACTTCAAATTCTACGGGAGCAATAATATCTTCTACAGTCATGCCTTCTATTTTGGTAGGAGCATTTTCCATTGCTTTTTTCCTTTTTTCGTCTAATTCTAATGCTTGTTCTTCAGCGGATTTGCCTTTACCACCAGGGTTTATTATTTTATCAACGAGATTTTGGAAAACATTCTTTTTTTGAAGCGCAGCATCATCAATTATAATATCATCTTTAGTAAGTTCTCTTGCTTGTCTACTAGAAGATGCTTGGGCTTTAATGTTAGAGATTTCAGTAGAGAAATCCTTTATTTTGTTGTCCTCTAATTTTTGCTGTGCTGCTGATTGGTATTTTTTCTCCATATCTATATATTTTCTTTCTTCGGATTATATATATCGTAGAATAGGTCGATTAGCTGTTCGGTCTCCAATTGATATCCGGTTAGTCCCATTCTTGAAAGTTGTTTAATTAAATGGTCTCTTTTAAAATAGAGTTTAGTCTTAGCTCTTTCAACGAGTCTTTTTTTGTTAAGTAGGGTACTCTGGCTCTCATTTTTTGCCATTTGCATGGGATTAGATAAATCTCCAATGCTGTATTCTGAAATAATGAGATAGAATTTTTTATCGAGAACTTCATGGTGGATAGTTAAATTTTGCACAAAATTGGTATATATATTGAGCTGTTTTCGTAATCCTGGAGAAAGAGTTCTTTGAGTTTCGGCTTTCAAGTAATCTATGTATTTTCCAATATCAATTCTATTCGTTCTAACTATTACTTGCAAAGGAAAAGATAGTGAATTGAGTAACCCTGAAAAAGCCAATATTTTGCTAGTTTGTTCTTGTTCTGACAGTAAATCAAAGTTTACAGAACTAGTTTGTATAACTAGAGAAACAGAATTAGATTTTGTTACTATCAAATCATCGATAATATCCCTTATAGCGATATGGTCCTGCGTAGAGTAAGGTATCTTCGCCCTTCTTTTGGCATCCATTTTTATTTTATATTGAACTAATTTTAATTATAGGGTAGACAGGTTTTTCAACGATAAATCTTATTGGACTAAACATATAGTTTTCATGTTTGATTTCAACTTTGTATTCGCCTCCCTCAAGTCTTTTTGTACTAAGAACTTCACCTCTATTACCAGATTTCAATGCAAATCTAGCTCTATCTAGATTGTCTTTTACTATAACAACAGCATTTGTAATGGGTTGCCCTTGCTTGTTTACAAGAACCATATTTATTGTACCAACGAGTTGTGCTTTGACATTAGGTAACGCATATTGTTCGACATTTTCCTTACTAATAACGATACGTTGCTCTCTAGTAGGTTGTGGAGCTTTTCTTTGACCAAGACCTGTTTCCTCCATCATTTGCCCTATCCTTTCAAGTTTCTCTCGTTCCTCAACATCTGTTAAACCGACTTGTTCTGATTGGTGTTTTTGGATTTCGGTTACTGAAGCTTTACCAGCATTTTTTCGTTTTTTCATCTTTAGTTTCATCTCTTTCCCTTGCCATACTCTTAAAGTTGGACGGTTGATTGCCTTTATATAGCTGGAAAGTATTTTGTCAGCTGGTTGATCTTGAATTGGGACAGTTCCTAAGATTAATCCTGTACCACCGAACAAGATAAGGCTTGGGAAAGCTACTATCCCAGGAATACGATTTTGGGTCCAAAGGTATATAAAAATACCACCAATAATTGCACCCGTAGCAACATAAGCAAACTCTTTTACAGTAAAATACGTAAAAAGTTTAAATTCTACATCCAATATATTTTGTGGTATAGGGTGTTGTCTCATTTCATTAATATTGTGTTAAAATCCTAATAACTAGTTTAGCAAAATTTTTCATTTTAAGAAATGGTAACTTTTAAAACCAAACAGAAAATTTCTCAGCTTGTCCTTTTTCGTAAAAATATGGGTGTTAAGACGCCAAAAGAGAAGGTGGTCTTTTTTTGGGGGAAGAATTTTAAAAATATACAGGCTATTGAAAATTTTAAAAGAGAGAAGTTTGTAGAAAAAAAGATTAATATTGTAAGAGAAAATATTAATTCGATACTTTTTCTCGATTGGGTTAAGTTTGTTGGTATTACAGGTTCTGTTGCGGCAGGAACTGCTAAAGAAAAAGATGATATTGATGTATTTATCGTTGTTAAAAACAACAGGATGTGGCTTTACAGGGCGATATTAACAACAAGGTTAGGTAAAGAATCATTGCGTAGAGTTTGGGGGAAACCTTTTAAAAACAAAATAGATACGAACTTTATTTGTGAAGAAAGAGGACTTTGGTTTAATGCAGAGAGTATTTTTGTACTTCACGAACTTTTGTTTATGATTCCTGTTTACAATGAAGATTATTATGAAAAAATTCTTGGTGTTAATCACAAACTTCTTGAAAATTTCTGCATTGAGAGGAAAAAGGTAGAAGTTAATAAAAAAGGGAATTTGTTTTTCAAAATACTAGATAAATTCGCTTTCGCTCTACAATATACTTATATGCTAGTAAAGAACCATAAACCGGATTACAAGAGGTTAAAAAGAAACAACAAAAAGGGGAGAATTGCTTTTTTCCCAGAGAATTTTAGAAAAGAGAGGGAGGAAGAGTACAGGAAATTAGAAAAATCTAATCAAGCTTAATTTTCTGTGCTTTACTTAAAACTTCTTTTGGAATCTGTTTTGCATCTATAGTAGCTATGAAAGTTTGTTGTTTTTGAAGTATTTTTTCCTTAAATATCTTTTCTGAATTTTCTTTGTCTAGTTCCGCAGCTATGTCATCTAAAAGTAGTATGGGGTAGTAGCCGAGATATTTTTTATAAATTTCTTGTGTTTGTAAAATTAATCTTGCAATTGCTAATCTTTTTTCTCCTCTAGAACCAAATTTTTTTAAATCTTGCTTCGCAGAAAATATCGCCCAGTCATCACGATGTGTTCCAATATTTGTGAAACCTGTAGCTATATCTTTTCTGGTATTTTCTTTCATTTGTTTTTTAAATATTTTTTTCAATTCTTCTTCATCAAGCATATCTTCAAAAAAGTTCAAACTCAAAGAAGGTCTGTATTCAACATAAAAAGTTTTTGAGCGCAATTGCTCTATAATTTCACACCTTCTAATCATTATTTTGCTAGAAAGCTTTATTAAAGAGTCTGTCCAGTAATCTATCTGAGGGTCATTTTGGTTAATTTCTCCGGTTTCGTAAAAAACTTTTGAGAGTTTTTTAAGATATGAGTTCCTTTGTCTTAAAACCTTGCTGTAAAGAGCTATGTTTTCTTCGTAATCAACGTCTACTTTTGAAATTAAGTCATCAAGAAATTCTCTGCGCTTTTGAGGTAGGTACATTAGAAGCTCTATTTGCTCTGGACTAAAGAGGTTTGCTTTTTGAAAATTAAAAAACTTTTTTTTTGTAGTTCTCTTTTTATCTATTAAAAAGCTCTTAGAAGAATCATCTTGATACAGAGTTAGTTCTTTTTCTTCAACTTCTGCAGTTATTGTAAAATATTTATCTTTAATATTTTCATAATTTAAAAAACTCTCATGATTACCTCCCCATGGTGTTGTACTGTTTAAAATGAAATATATTGCTTCTAAAACGGTGCTTTTTCCTTTTGCGTTATCTCCGTGTATAATTACGAGATTTTCTTTGAAATCCAATTTCTTGTTTTTAAAGCTTCTAAAGTTTTTTAGTGTTAAAGATTTAATCATTTTTTTCTAATCTTTCTTCTATCATTTGAATCCCCTGTGGAATATGTTTAGGTTCTTCTTGTAAAATTAGCTCTACAATTTCCATTTTTGATGCATTCCTAGCTCTAAGGATATCTACAAGTATTTCTATTACTACAGCATCAAATTCTTTTTCATCTAGCTTTTTAATTTCTGTATCTGTAAGTATCATCTCTGAAAAACTTTTACCTTTTATATTCTTTAAACTTTGAAAATACCTTGACTCTATATGATCAAGAACTTTCACGTTTTCTCTCGAAAATAGCTCGAAATCTCTTTCTTTTTGAATCCTATGTCGAACATGGTGTGCTGCAATACCAAAAAGCTCTGCGTCACGAAACCTTGTGTTGTTAATATCTTTGTCTAACTCGTAATTTTTTGGACTTTTATGATTATCTAGGAAAACATTTTTATCCAACCAATCAACGTATTCTTCTACTGTCTGCATATTAGTTTTTTCTTCAAATTCATTCTCTATTCTTAGTGCTTCCATCTCTTTTTCTTTTAAAACTTATTTAGATAATTCCTCTAATTTCTTTATAATATCTTCTCTACTTTTTGCAATAATATTTTGTGCTATTTCTGTAGGAGGTATGTTATTGCGTTTTAGAAGTTTCGCAAATGAGGCTATAATAAAAGCGTCATAGTCATTTCCGCTCATTTTATCTTCTGGATCTATGTCTTTAATGAGCTTGTTTAGTTGAGTTAATATTTTTTCGTTTTTCTCTGAATTTTTCAACGAACCATATTTGAGAGAATCTAGTTCGTTTAAATTTTCTCTAGTAAAAAGGTCATTTTTATCTAGCTTTTCAAGTTGTACTCTGTGTCTAACCTCATGGGTAGCAATATCAAATATCGAGTAATCATTATCATCTTTTGCTTCGTTCAGATTTTTATTTATTCCATAGTAATGGATTTTAATATTACCATTTTGATCTTTTTCATAATTATGAGATGCTGGGGCTTCCATTTGAACTTCTTTTATTTCCAAAGGTTTTTCAGGAAAAAGGTTTTGATCAATTTTTGATAGATAATCTGTTAGTTTTTCAATGTTCGTTTCTTCTCTTTCTGCTCTTGCTAACTCCATCTCTGTTTCTTTTAAAACTTATTTAAGTTTTTAATATCGCTAAAAAAGCATCTTGTGGTATATTCACTTTACCAATTTGTCTTAATCTTTTCTTCCCTTTTTTTTGTTTTTGAAGAAGCTTTTTCTTCCTACTGTAGTCACCACCATAGAGATCTTCTGTGACATTTTTTCTAAGAGATTTAACATCCTCTCTTGCTATGACTTTACCTCCAATTGCAGCTTGTAGAGGTATTTGAAATTGTTGCTTTGGAATTACGGATTTCATAATGCTAAGAAGTTTTGAGGCTTTTTTTTGGGCATCTTCTCTAATTTCAAGAAAATTTAGTGCAGAAATTTCTTCTTTGTTTACAAGAACAGAAACTTTTACAATGTTTGCTGGGAAGTAATCAATGAGCTCATATTCCATTGATGCATATCCTCTAGAGATGTTTTTCATTGTGTCAAAAAAGTTCGATATTAAGGAAGCTAGAGGGAGGTCAAATTCTATTTGTAAAAACTGTTCTTTTATTCTTGAATTTTTATCTCCAAGGAATGTTGTATTTACATACTCTCCTCTTTTTTCTTTGCACAGTGTCATTACATTACCCATGTATTCTTGTGGTGTGAAAATTTTAACTCTAACCCATGGCTCGGAAATTTCTTTAATAGATGAGGGGTCTGGCATTTCTTGTGGAGTCTCTATTGTTATCTTTTCATCTGATGTTGTAATTACTTTGTAAGCGACTGTAGGGGCTGTGATTATGAGATCAATGTCATATTCTCTTTCTAACCTCTCTTGAATGATTTCCATGTGCAGGAGGCCCAAGAATCCACATCTAAAACCTGCTCCTAGTAAACTTGATTTTTGTTCAACAAAACTTAGAGAGCCATCATTTAAAGATAGTTTGTTAAGCCCTATTTTCAAATTTTCATAGTCTTCTGGATTTGTAGGGAAGAAAGTTGCGAA
>SLSN01000077.1 GCA_007130415.1 Patescibacteria group bacterium | reverse complement strand
GGTAGTGGTTTTCTCCTTGCAAACAGAGACCTTGAGATTAGGGGAGTAGGTGATTTACTTGGAAAAGCACAATCAGGAAATATTAATTCTGTTGGTTATGGGCTTTTTATGAAATATCTTGCTGAGGCTGTTGAGAGGTTGAAGTGATTTTAGATTTTTCCCATTCTGCCCATCTTCCAGCCATAAAGTAGTTATTGGCTATTGGATTAATTAATGCTTCCCTTGGTATTTTTAGATTATTTAAAGAATTTGGATAGAGTTTTTCATATGCTTGGCTGATTTTAATTAATTGATTTTGTGAATGTGTTCGAATCCATGGTAGGACTTCTTTTTCTACCATAAGTTTGTATTTTATCCCTCTTTCATCATTCAGAGTTTCTATTTTTCCTTGTATTAAGCCCAAACCAATTTTTTTCTTCCAGTTATTTGCTATTTCTTTATCGTCTGTTGTGTTTTCTAGAGGATATTTGATTTTATGAACGTTGCAAGGGATTTCTTTTAGTCCTGCTAGCATCATTCCAGCAATACGATGGGTACCATCTCTTACAGAGTACATTGGACCACTTGGTCCCTCAATCTCATCTAGGGTGATTCGATGCATACTTTTATCTATATGGAATATGTATTCAACAATTTCTTCGTTTTTGGAGTTATCTTCCACTAGTAGTAGGCTGTGAAGTTTTTCAGCAACTGAAACAGCTCGTCCCTTTCTGTTATCGTATTCAAAGCTCCAGCCATTGTGATATCTACTGCCAAATGGTCTTCCAATGATTTTGTTTGTTTCTACCCAGCAAAAGGTTGGTTCTTTTTCAATTCCGAAAGTTGTGTCTACCAAAAAACCACTTTCAAGAATCGGTTTGTTTTTTAAATTTTCGTGTCTTTCCTGTAATTTTTCTTTATCAAAACTGATGTCATTTTGTTTTGTTTCTTGTATTTGTTGGGAAATTCTTTTGACGACTTCCTGTTTGGACTCGATCTCTTGTTTTTCAGGTTCTGTTTGTTCTAGTTCAATCATTATGTTGATATTTTAGCATATTTTCTAATTCTTCCAATGATATTTTAAAAACACTGTTTGGTGAACCTGCGGCTGCAAGGAGTTTTTCATCTTTTCTAAAACCTTCCTGTATGTAAGTTTTGACTTTTGTCTTATGTCCAAAGGGTGGAACTCCTCCAATGGAGTATCCTGTGATCTTCTTTACTTCATCTGGTTTGGCAATTGTAGCTTTCTTTTCTTTCAAATCTATTTTTTTGTCTCCAGGGACTAAAAAAAGCACATATTCGTCATTTACTTTGGTTAGAATAGATTTGACAATATTTTCTACTGAAACGCTGTGAACATCTGCAGCTTGTTGTGCAGTGTGTGTTTTTTCAGGGGATTCTAATATTTCGATATTTAAGTTATTTTTTTCTAAAAATTCTTTAAATTTTTTCGTTGACATGGGGTGATTATAGCAAAAATAGTAAATTTGACGAAAGATTTTTTATAAAGCATAATTATGTAAATTAGTAATTTAAATTTTATTTTTATGAAAAGGAAAAATTTCTTCTCCCTATTGGGCTTGATTTTTTTGTCGATTGTAGTTGTTTTGGGGGGTTATTTTGTATCTAGTGAGAGGAGTTTTGATGAAAGAGGTAGGGTTGCAGAAAAGAAAAAAGATGATGAAGTTATTCGTTTCGCTGTTGCGGGGGATGGCCATTATGGAGCGAATGGGGTCTCAGGAGTTGATTACGTCGAAAGACATAGAAGGATGATAGATTGGTTGAATACTGAAGCTGCGGACTCCGGTTTAGATTTTGTTGTTTTTAATGGGGATTTAGTAAACGATGATGTTAAATTTATACCTCTTGTCAAGGAGTGGTATGACAAATTGCATGTACCTTACTATGTTGTTCATGGTAATCATGATATGGGAGATTGGGACAAGTGGGAGGAATTTTGGGGGACGGGATATGATTTTGACTTTGAATACAAAGGGTATGGTTTTGTATGTCTGGGGACAGGTTATGAGAACAGGAGAAAGCACTATAGTGATCGATATTGGAATTATGATTTTCTTGTAGAAAGAAGTCAGTACTATATTAAGCAAAACAAACCAGTATTTGTTATAACGCATATTTCATTTGATCATCCTCGATATGGAGGTAATTATGATGGTGTGTATGGACCGGAGGCACAAAAATATCATGATTATATTAGGAGCCAACCTTTAATTGAAGCTGGTATTTTTAGTCATAGACATAATAGAAGAGGGGTTCGTAATTATGATAATCAAGTTTACTTTTATACGGGTCCTTTTGCGCATCGTCCTGCTTATAATGAAGCTCGTCATGGTTATAGGGTTTTTGAGATATCAACGGAGACTGGTCAATTTCGTTCCTATTTTGTTGATGGTCTAACAAAAGCCAAAGAGAAAATGTATACATCTCCGGTTCCAGAAAGTACTCCACTTTGTGGCTCCTGTCATGAAATGGTTTTCCCTTATGAACAGGATGATCATGGGGATTGTAGTATTTGTGCAGTTGGTAATGTTGATGGCAGCATTTCTTATCCATCTCCTGGTGAAAAAGTTGAATGGAAATGTGTAAATCCTCGTGGTGAAGTAGATTGTTGGGCTAGGCGGGAAGGGCTTAATGAACCACCACCTCCTCCAGAACCAGAACCAGAACCAGATGTAGATTGTTTAGCAGATGAAGATTGTCGTAGAGAAGTTCCTTACGAAATTTGCCTTACATCTAGAGGTTTTTGTTTAAGAGGAGATGTTAATAATGACGGTGTTATCAATATGACAGATTTTGACCTATTTAAGCAAGATTTTGCTTCATTCAAAAAGTCTGATGGTGATGATTTCAGACGTTCTGATTTTAATATAGATGGAAGAATTTCAATGGCAGATTACAGTATTTTTGTTAAATCATACTTAGTTATTAGAGGATTGGATTGAATGCCTATGATTTGCTGAGTATACAATGCTTAACTATCACCCCGTTGTGGTAATTTACTCACCCTCTTGAAACATGAATTTGTAATGTAGGTTAAAAGTATTCTAAATTTCCTTGAATTCACAAATCATATCCTATATTCTTTTTAGTATGTCCCAAGTATTATATAGAAAATACAGAATGCAGAACTTTGATGAGCTTGTAGGGCAAGATCATAT
>SLSN01000070.1 GCA_007130415.1 Patescibacteria group bacterium | reverse complement strand
GGCTCCATAGAGACTTCTTCTGCGTTCCATCTCATAGCCCAATCAACTTTCCAATGCAGCTTTACAATATGCTCCTTTTTAATATCAACTGTTTCTTCCTTACCACTATCTTCACAATGATATGTCACAAGCGAACCATCACAACTCAAAACCTTCGTATTATCTTTACCACTAAATCTAGAATAGACGGAAATAGGGTAATAGTTTTCTATATATTTCTTAGAGTCGATACCTTTGGCTTTTTTAGCTTTCTCACTCATCAAAGAGAGTAATATTTCAGCTATCTTTTCTCTGTTTTCAATCGCTTGAAGAATCAAGTCATCATATCGACCAGATTTGTATTCTTCTGTTTGATAGAAATATTTCATTTCAATACCAAGCTCTTTCATTGATTCTTCGAATTCGTTTTGAAAATACTTCGCATACGAATTAGTTTCACCCGTTGGATCAGGAACAGCAGAAAGAGGCATCCCTATATACTGCTCATATGAAGGCGGGACATTAGCTGGAACCTTTCTAAAGCGATCAAAATCATCCCAAGAAAAAATAAACCTTGTTTTAAAACCTCGATTTCGAAGCTCCTGCTCAACTGGTACACAAGTCATAACATCTCTAAAATTCCCAAAATGAACCGTACCTGATGGGCTAATACCAGCAGCGAAAGTATACTCCTTTCTCTCTGGAAAAGTTTTTAAGATATCATCACATATTTTTTCAACCCACAAAAGTTTTTCTTTTTTCATTAGGGACGATAATACTATGGAACAAGTAAAAATTCAAGGATTACTAGCAACAACCCCCACTACCACAACTTGGTTTTTTAGAAAATGGAAATTTTAGCTTTTTACTCAGGTATTCTGCTTGTTCCCATATAAAGTTTTGGAAGTTGTTTTGCTCATCTATCCACTTTTTAATATTTTCATCTCCTTTGACTTTCTTATGAAGTTCTTCTACTTTCTTTTCTTGCTCCTTAACCTCACTAAAACCACCTTGTTGATATATTCCTAGAGTATTCCTAGCTTTAACAAATTCGCTCAATAATTTTTGAGAATCTTTTGACTTATCCCATTCCTTTTCAGCATTTTTGTAATTTTTGTATTCTTTCGTCTGGACAATACTATCTAGCAAGCTATCTAATGAGTCTTTTAATTTGTTCGACATGAGCAGAAGTTTAAAAATTATTTAATTCAATTATCCCCCTTCGAGGTTGGTTTTGTCAAAAACATAATCAAAGCCGCAATCATAGCAGGGAATATGACGATGACAGGGAGAACAGTGCAAGCAAAAATACCTCCAAACCAAAATAGTGCTTCACCTATGAACTGGGAATCAACATCCTGACCACCAAACCAATCAATCATTAACACAGCTGAGATGAAAAATATGAATGCAGCTATCATAGATATAGGCCAAAGTATTAAGAAGTTTTTTGCAAAATTATGTATATGAGTTCCTACAACTTTTTCACTCTCTTTTGGTTTTCTAAATGTTCTGTAAAAAATTGAAACCACTGGTGCACAAACAAGAAACGACGGGATCCATAAAAGAAGCCTTTCTTTTCTGTTTAAAATATCTTTTATGAAAAACAAAAGGAAAAGGAAATTAAATAGTACTATTGTAAGAAAAAGAAAACCTATGAATTCTGCGACGGCTTCATCTGCAACCACTTCCCTTTCATACTGATATTTCATCAAACTATAATCATCACCAAACTCCTCTCCTCCCTCTCTTAAAATTTCCTCACTGTTTGGTTGTTGTTCAATCCAATTTAAAGCTTCAAGTTGATTGTAATATTCATATTGAACCATAACCTGATCATCCCCCCACTTATCTTCTGCATATTCGAGAATTTCAAAATTATCAGCACTTTGGATAAATGATTCATATGCTTCTTGAAAAGCCTGTTCATCATCATTTGCATTTACAGGGTTAAATGAAAAAAAACTTAAAAAAAGCAAAAAACAAAGAGAAAATTTAAACATATGTTTTAATAAAAAAAATAATATTTAAACACCACTAACTTTTAGGTAACATTCTTCTTGCAAAGATTCGTCCTCTATGAAGTCACAACTCTTTTCATCTCGCAAAGTTATAGCTAATTGTAAATAACAATCCGCAACCCAACCATGAAGTCTGGCATCATTAAGGTAATTACAAACAGAACAATCATTTTCTTCAACTGCAATTTGGACATAACAATTAACAACACTCTTACCCCTATCACCAACAGGACATCTAGTTTGATACTCTACAGATCTACCACTTCTACTATATCTACTCTGTGCCTCTCTTTGAAAAAACCAACCTCCTACAAAAGCGATGGAAAAAACCACAAGGAAGAAAACAAGAAGAAGAACTTTTTTGTATTTATACATTTTTCAAAAACTAACAATCTATTGTTCCATTCTAGCACAAAAAATTAAAAATCCTTAACCTCGAAAATAGGTACACTACCAGAAGCCTCAAAATTATCCATCTTAAAAAACTTGTTCTCCCCCCAATCACCATCCGCAACATCAACACCCTCTGGAACAATTATATTAACAGCCATTTCATCATGAAGAGCTACAGGCATTTTTAAATCTTCATTTGCAATATACCAAAGTAAGCATTCAAAAGAGCTACGATAGTAAATCGTCGGTGAGCCTCCATTAGCAACATATCCTTCATACCAAGCGAGGTAATCCTCCCTTTTTGCTGGACTGAGTTTTGGATAGAGGTGCTTTTCAAACAAAAACTCTTTCTTTCTTCTCATTTCTTCAAGTTCCGCAGGAGATTTTTTTGAATCTTGAGATCTACTTTCTGCCTCCTTTTGCCAAAGCATTCTCTCTGCCAATACTTTCTTCGCACCTTCTAAATTTTTTCTACTTTTCACCCTAATATCTTCAACCATAGAACAATTTTATCACTTTACAAAAAGAAAATGTTAAAATCTAAATATGCAAATACTGTTTAACAAAAAAACACTAGAATACAACAAGAACCATATAGAAGGGGCATATCGCATTGGAAAATTCCCTGAACTTTTTGAAGAAACTCCATGTTCTCCAGAAAAAGGTTTACAATATTTAGAACTACTTTACAGTAAGGAGTATATTGGAAAAATAAAAAGTGCCTTTAAAGATGAACAAATCGTAGCTGAAGTAGAAACAAAGGAAGAATATTTCGATAT
>SLSN01000059.1 GCA_007130415.1 Patescibacteria group bacterium | reverse complement strand
TTTTTAATAATACTGTTTTTTTAATTTAAAAATTTTGAAAGAAAGAAAAAGTAAAGTTTGGTATTGAAAAGAAAAAGAAACTAGAAAAACCAAACTATGCTTTCATAGATAGTCAGGATTTAAATCTTGGTGTAAAAAATTTAGAATTTTTCTTAAAACACAATACAAGATTACAAAAGCATATCTTTTTATTGGGCATGTATCAGGGAATGAAAAGCTTTATAGAAAATTGCAGGAGTTTGGTTATATTCTAATATTTAAACCAACTTTAAAATTTAATGAAAAAGGCTCTGGGAGGATCAAAGGAAATGTAGATGCAGAATTAGTAATGTATGCAATTGTTGAATCCAAATACTATTCTAAAGCAATTGTGGCTTCAGGGGATGGAGATTTTCACTGTCTTCTTGAATATCTTGTGAAAAGGAAGAAGCTTTTAAAAATAATTACTCCTAACTACAAATATTCTTCACTGTTTAGAGAATTTGAAAAATATATATTACCTATACCATTGATTAAAGGGAAGGTAGAAAAGAAAAGGAGGGGCGTTCCCGCGGCATGAAAACCTTTGGTAGTCCCCTCATCGTGATTATTCCAATTATATACTCAAGTCAATCAAATTTCAAGACAAGTACTGTCTTGTAGTGATATTAAATGTATTTAAAGAAGAAAAGTTTAAAAAACAAAGGGGCAAGATCAGCGTTCGGTCGAAACCTTAGGCCACTTAGCTTGCCCATCGTGATTACTTCAATTATATCCTCAAATTAGCGAAATTTCAACAAAAATGCTATCTTCTAGTGATATTGAAAAAAATTGTTTTCATTAAAACTATTGTATAATAAAAGAATGATTAAAAGAAAATTTTTGTTAATTTTTTTTGTACTGGTATCTTTTTTAACCGGTACATTTGTTTTTGCAAATAGTAATGATGCTAATGAAAAACTTCTTTTGCAAGAAATTGAAAAAAAACTAGAGAATGAACATCGTGAAGACTTTTTCCTGGTTCATTTCAAAGAAAACTTTCGTGATTTTGAAATTGCTAATTTTAATTATGCAACGGGTAATTTTGAAGGAGAGAGAATTCATCGTGGTTCTCCTCCCTGGTTAGAAGATACTCCTTTTGAAAAAACAAGATATGTTAGGGTTGATTCTTCTGGTATGGCAAATCAAATGGCCAGGTATATTAAGAGTGGTCTTGTTGAAAGTGTTGAACCAATTTACAAGTATGAGCTTGCAAGTTGGGATGTAATTGATCAGAAAGCCTATCCAAACGATTGGAATAATACGAGACATTGGTATTTTGAAAGAATAGGGTTACCTGAATTGTGGTACAACCAGGATTGTCATGAGGTTGGAGATAATTCTTGTGGTGGTAGTGATGAAATTATAGTTGCGGTAATAGATACGGGTTTGGCTTTTGAAGGTTATGTGGCCAATTTTGATTACTATGTAAATTCTTCAACAAGAGTTAATTATACGTTAGAGTTTGGTTTGGCTTCTGAACAGGTAGGTGTTAATTTATGGACGAATTCTAATCCAGGTGTTGATCCTAATACCTGTGGAGATGTTCATGGTATTGATATGGAGATTTATACGAGGAATAGAATGTATCAGGAAGAATTTGAAGATTTTGATTGTAATTTAAAACAATTTGAAAAAGAGGGACAACCGAATGATGATTATGGTCATGGTACATTTGTAAGTGGAATTATTGCTTCTGCTACAAATAATAGTGTTGGTAGTGTTGGACTTACTCATAATGTTAGTATTATGACAATTAAAGCAAACGTGCCTTTTGAGAATGGTTTTTGGCCTGACTCTATAGCTAATTCAATATATTATGCTGTAGACAAAGGTGCCCATGTTATTAACATGAGTCTTGGGGGACCATATTCTTTAACTATTAGTAATGCTGTTACTTATGCTGTAAATAATGGCGTTTTTGTGGTTGCAGCTTCTGGTAATGATGGGATTGATGGGATCCTTTATCCTGCTGCTTTAAGTAATGTTGTTGCGGTTGGAGCAACTAACTATCTAGATCAAAGAGCTAGCTATTCTAATTATGGCTCAAATCTTGATTTTGTTGCTCCTGTTGGTGGTGGTACTAAAACAGATGATGTGATGTGGCATCAAACTTTAAATTGCATGTCTACGAATTGTGATCCTGATAGCAGTGATTTCAAATCTTTCAGCTCTTTTTCCAGTGGTATTGGAACTTCCTATGCTTCCCCTCAGGTTGCTGCAGCAGCTGCTTTGATATTGGGTGTGGATGGGGAATTAACTCCAGCGGAAGTAAAAAATGTTTTAATTGATACTGTTGAAGATATTGGTGATTCTGGTAAGGATGACCAAACAGGTTATGGTCTTTTAAAGGTTGAGGGATTTTATGTCCCTTCGGATGGATTAAGTAATGATGCGAGTCTTTCTGTTTTTACTGTTGGTGGTGAAGATGTCCTGAGCTTGGCTAATATTGAGGTTGGTAATCCTGAAATAGATGAAGGAGCGAAGTTATGGGTTGAAGATTTTGAAGGGTTTTCTGGTATTGTAGCAACTCCTACAGATATAAATGCGAACAGAATTGTTGAATTAAATGGAGATGTTGTACTTGACGAAAATTTGCTAACACAGGTTGTTCATGAAGATGATGTAATAGTGGTAAGTATAATAGCAGAGAATGAAATAACAACCAAGAATTACAAAGTTACAGTAAATTTGTTAGAACCAGAGCCAGAAAAACAATACAAACTTTATCAGGCTCATGTTGGAAAAGACGGTAAAGTTTATACTCGTTCTTCAACTAATGGAATAAATTGGACAGCTTGGAGTAGGGAGACAAAGAATGCCCCAGGTGAAGCAACGAGGTTAGCAGTTACTATGTATTCTCTTGGTGAACGTCTTTATCAATCTCATGTAGGTAAAGATGGTAGAATTTATACCCGTTCTTCAACGGATGGAATAAATTGGACAGCTTGGAGTAGAGAGACAAAGAATGCTCCAGGTGAAGCAACCTATCGCCCAATTGCTATGTCTTCTTTTGGTGAACGTCTTTATCAATCCCATGTAGGTACAGATGGCAAGGTTTATACTCGTTCTTCAACTAATGGAATAAATTGGACAGCTTGGAGTAGGGAGACAAAGAATGCCCCAGGTGAAGCAACCTATCGCCCAATAGCTATGTCTTCTTTTGGTGAACGTCTTTATCAATCCCATGTAGGTACAGATGGCAAAATTTATACTCGTTCTTCAA
>SLSN01000010.1 GCA_007130415.1 Patescibacteria group bacterium | reverse complement strand
TTCAGACCCTTGCTACCCCTAGTTCCAGATTGAGCAAGTTTTTTCAAATCAGAAATTACATCTAAACTTTCGTCTATCTTTTTTGTCTCAAAATCCATTTCTACAGGGTTACCTTTTAACAGCTCCCAACGCCCTCCAAAAACACCTTCCCCCTCCTTGGCAAAATCACTAGCTAACTGCTGAAGTCTCTTGCTGTCCTTTTCATTACAAACAAAGCAAGTGAAAGCATCCTTCGTCTCGTTATCAACCTTTACTCTTTCTCCCTGTACGAAACCTTCAAACCTATGGGTTACGGAATGTTCATCAAAAAAAACCTCTTCTCCTTGTTTACAAAAAGAAACTTCCTTTTCACCAGCAGGTAAAAAAGGACTATCTTTTTTTAAACTCTCTAGTTTTAAATCTCCATAAAAAGAATCCAAATCGGCATAAACACCATTAATATCATTTTCTAAAACAAATGCATTGAAAAAATTAACAAACGGATTTATATTCGGAAGCTTTTTCTTCTCCTTTAACTTCTCCAGCTTCAATATGACATCACGACTTTTTGAAGTTCTGTTGTTAATATCTTTAGCCACTACAACACAAAAAGCTTTTTTCCCATAAATCTCTTTTGATATTTCAAACTTCATAGTCCCCTATTTTACATTAAAAACGCACCCAGAGGGATTCGAACCCCCAACCCTCGGTTCCGAAGACCGATGCTCTATCCAGTTGAGCCATGGGTGCTACCCTTATGAGGGTATTATATCAAATACTTAATATATATTCTTTATATTGACATTCTCAACATATTTTTCAAAGATTTTTCCAAACTTTTCCAACTCTTTTTTAGAAAACTCATTTTCTTTACTAAATTCCGAAGAAATACTCTTAGTATATTTAAAATTTTGCAAAGAAAAATTTTTAATTCCTTTTAAAAGCCTAGCTATATTTTCCATACTTTCCTTTGTATGCATACCCTTAACAACTGTAGTTCTGAATTCATAATCCACATTAGAGTTTTTGATTAACTCAATGCTCCTTAATATTTTTTCTACCTCACTAAACCCCCCTGTAGTAGCTTCATACTCTTCCAAAGTAGATTTAATATCCATAGCTATATAGTCAACGGCTTTTTCTTCTAGAAGCTTTTGTATAACTTCAGGGAAAGATCCATTTGTGTCTATTTTTACATTAAAGCCTTTTTCTTTGATTTTCTTAGCAAAATCCACTATATCTTCATTGATACAAGGCTCCCCTCCAGTTACAACAACTCCTTCTAGCAGGTATCTTCTGTTTTTTAAAAACTTAAAAAACTCCTCCTCCGAAACTACCTCCCCTTCCTTTAGGGGTTTTGTTACTAGTTCTGGATTATGGCAAAAGGGACAACGGAAATTACAACCATGTGTAAAAACTGTACATGCAATTTTCTCTGGGTAATCTATGAGCGTTGTTTTTTGTAACCCAGATATAGTCATAATTTTAGACCTTGTAGTTTTCTCTCATTCCCCATTCTGCTTTTTTACCCTTATTCCAACCGTTTATGGGGCTTATATATCCAACCACCCTAGAATATACTTCACATTTTGTCTTACACTCATCACAATATTCATGCTCTCCCTTCATGTAACCATGCTCCGGACAAATACTAAAGGTTGGGGTTATTGAAAAGTATGGCATTTTGTAATTTTCTGCTATCTTTTTAACTAACTTTTTCGTAGCACACATGGATGGCATTTTTTCGCCAACAAATACATGAAAAACCGTTCCCCCCGTATATTTACATTGAATCTCATCCTGATTTTGCAAAGCCTCACAAAGGTCATCTGTTGCATCTACTGGAAGTTGTGTAGAGTTTGAATAGAAGGGTTCACCATTAGTGGTTGCAACTACAATATCTGGGTATTTTTTCTTATCCATTTTTGCAAAACGATATGATGTACTTTCTGCGGGGGTTGCTTCAAGATTAAAAAGTACACCCGTTTCCTCTTGATATTGCTGCATTACATCTCGCATATAGTCCAGGACCTCTAGTGTGAAATCTCTGCCTTCTTTGCTTAGAAGATCCTTGCCCATAAAGTTGAGAAGAGCTTCATTCATACCATTAATACCAATCGTATTAAAATGATTACTCCAATACTTTCCAAACCTTTCTTTAATCCCAGAAAGATAATATCTAGAATATGGATAAAGGCCTTGTTCTGTAGTGTACTCAATTGCGTCCCGTTTAATCACAAGACTTTCTTTCGCTAAATCCATCTTCTCCTTCAATTGTTTGAAAAATTCCTTTTTGTTTTTTGCTGTATATCCAATTCTAGGCAAATTAATTGTTACAATACCAATACTACCTGTCAAAGGGTCAGAGCCGAAAAGTCCTCCTCCCTTTCTTCTAAGCTCCCTGTTATCAATCCTCAACCGACAACACATAGATCTTACATCGTCTGGACTGATGTCTGAATTTATGAAATTAGAAAAATATGGAATCCCATACTTAGATGTCATTTCCCAAATTGGATCCATCATGGGGTCATCCCATTTCAAATCCTTGGTTAAATTATACGTAGGGATTGGCCATGTAAAAGGTCTTCCTGACATATCACCTTCCATCATAACTTCGGCAAAAGCTTTGTTGAACATGTTCATTTCTTCTTGGAATTCTTTGTACTTTTCTTCCTTAACTTCACCACCAATTATCACACCCTCCTCTCCTAAAGCACCACTAGGAGTAATATCCAAACTGATATTTGAAAAAGGAGCCTGAAACCCTTTATCTAGGGGTACATTCATATTGAAAACGAAGTATTGAAGAAGCTGTTTTACCTGATCGTAATTAAGACCGTCATAGCGTATGAATGGAGCCATATATGTATCAAAGCTTGAAATGGCTTGTGCTCCGGCAGCTTCATGGCGTAAAAGGAAAAGTAAGTTCTTCACATGGTCAAGAGCAGAGTGCAAGTGCTTTGCTGGCTTACAAGCAACCCTACCTGGTACTCCAGTATGTCCTTTCAAAAGAAAATCTCTCAAATCCCAACCAACGCAGTACGTTGAAATATATCCTAAATCATGAATATGTATATCTCCAGATTTATGAGCCTCCCCTATTTTTTTTGGGTAAACTTTGTTTAACCAATAGTTTGATTGTGCTGTTGTAGCAATATGGTTTGAAAGACCATGAAGAGAATATGACGAATTGCTGTTTTCCTTAACTCTCCAATCACTTCCATTTACATAGTTTTCAATAATATCAATGGCATCTATGCATGACTCCTTGGTTT
>SLSN01000069.1 GCA_007130415.1 Patescibacteria group bacterium | reverse complement strand
TTCTGTCTCCGATCTTTCTTGGTTTGAGTAATCTTCTTTCTGGATATTTACAGGTTTACAAGAGGTTTTTTGTTACTGCGGTAGCACCACTCGTATACAATATCATTGTGATATTTGTGGCTCTTCTTTTTGTAAATAATTTGGGTATGGGTGTTGAGGGTATTGCTTGGGCAACTGTTTTCGGCTCTGTTTTCCATTTTCTTTCTCAGATGCCAGCATTTGTTAAGGTTTACAAGGAAAAAACTCTTCTTACAAAAAATCTCTATCAAGAAATGAAGGGTAATGTTTTAGGTGTTAAGGAGGATATTCAAGAGGTTTTCAATGTTTTAAGGTTAGCAATTCCAAGAATTATAGGTGTTGTAGGGGAACAAATTAATGTTTTCATAAACACATTTATTAGTTTCACACTCTCGGGAGGAGCGCTAAGTGCTTACAGGTTTGCTTTTAGTCTTCATCTTTTTCCTGTGCAAATTATTGGAGGTGCGATGTCTTTGGTAGCTTTGCCAAATCTTGCTGAAGCTTTTGCTAATGGAAAGATGAAAATTTTTAGGGAGATTTACAACAAAACTGTTCAAAAGGCTCTCTTTTTAATATTGCCGATGGTAGGAATAATTTTAGTTTTGAGATTGCCAATAGTTCGTCTTGCATACGGTGTCGGTGAATTTGATTGGTGGGCAACGGTTATTACTTCCTGGTGTCTTTTCCTTCTTGCTTTTGCTGTTCTTGGTCAAGTAGTCGCAAGTTTGAGTCTTCGGGCTTTTTACGCAATTCATGAAACAAGATTACCCCTACTCATAATTCTTTTAACAATAATCCTAAACATATTCGGTAGCTATTATTTCACGAACTTCTTCTCTCACTATTTTGACTGGAGGCCTCTTGTTGCTCAAATAGGTAATGGTGGTACTTTGGAAGCAAGTAGAGCTCTTTTAGCAGAGATGTCTGGTTGGTTTACAACAAGAAATGTTTCTGATGCAGCTGTTGGTGGTTTGGCTCTTAGTACTAGTGTTTCATTCCTTTTTGAGGCTACTCTCTACATTATTCTTCTTAACAGAAAGGTTAAGGTGATTTCGTGGGATGAAAGTGTTAAACCTTTTCTTAAAAAAATTACAAGTACAGCTATTATGATTGCAGTTATGTATTTTGCATTTCGACTTACAGATTTTAATCTTGACACGACTAGGACTATAAATGTTTTGGTAATACTTCTTACGACAACCTTGCTTGGTTTAGCAGTATATATTCTTTGTTGTAAAATATTCAGAGTTCAAGAACTTTCTTTAATGGTTGGATATTCGAAGAACTTTTACAGGTATGCAACTTCTAGAAAACTTTTAGTGGATTTACCTCTGGTTATGACGGATTACGCCAGCTTTTTTAGAATCAAAACTTCTTCATTATTTAAAAAAGGTAAAAACAATGGTCAAGAAGAAAACAACAAAAAAGAAGACAAAGACAATCAAGAACAAGAAAAAGGGGACGGTTAAACCTTCAAAAAAGAAAAAGGAAGTATCTTTATGGTACCTGCCCTTTTTAGTTTTGCTAATCCTTTTTGTATCTTTTAGCTCCCTATTATTTCTTTTGTTTTCAAATAATTACAAAGATTGGGAGAAAGAATTTGAAAGTTCTGATGTAGAGATGCTTGATTTTCAAAATGAACATGTAGATTTGGACGAAAAAATATTGCAGTACAATGAAATAGAGAGGGAGCATGCATATATTGAATTTGATAAAAGGGAGTCTCTTTTTCTTCTTTCGAAAAGTTTTGATGAATCTTTACCAGAATGGATTGAAATTGAAAGGACAGCTTTGGAAACTTCAAGAGGTAACTGGGGGTTTTTTGTTAAGTCCAAAGTTTTAGATTTTTCTCTACCCTGGTTTCAGATTTCTCTCTCTAAAGAAGATATACAGTCTGTAGATGTATATATAGATGATATTTTTTTAGGAAACTTGAGTTTTAAAAATATTTATTTAAACTCCATCGTAGAAAATGCCAACCAAGGTTTGGCTCGTGGTATTCAACTTGTTAACGATGGTAATTTTGCTGAGAGAGTTTTTGAAAACATAGAACTCGCTGAAGAATCTTTGATTATTAGGAGTAGGAATATCTATTATTTTTAATTTAAAAATTCTTCTTTTAAAAATGCCTTTTTCTTTGACATCAAAGTATTAATAATATACACTTTTACTACACATTTGCTTAAAAATTTAGGTTATGTCGGTATTAAAAAAGTGGAAATTGCTTTTGGTGTTTTCTTTGGCATTTAGCCTTGCTTTTTTACCTCTACTTTTTGAAGAAGTACGAGCTTCTAGTTTGAGAAGTGCTAGTTTGTTTTTTGAAAAAATGGAGACTGAGGCTTCTAGTGTTGGTCTCATAAGTGTTTTTAAACCAGGTAGTGATTTTAGTGCAGGTAGTGAATTGAAAATATCTTTTCCAAATTCAGGTGAAGGTGATTGGTGTAAGCAGAATAACCAGGCATTGCAAGTGACTGGGCTTGCATCTTCAGATTTAATAACGATAGATAACGCTTTACCTGGAGAGAGTTTGGTAGCGACCTGTTCTCAAAGTTCCGATGGTGATTATATTACCATTACGGGTATTGGAGCTTTGCAAGCTAATCAAGGTTATGGTTTTGAAATAGATGGGCATGAAAATTTTTCTACAGGGTCTGATACTGGTAGAAATGAAGTTCTTTTTGAAGTTTCTAATGGTGCCAAGGTTGAAACAATTCTTTTTAGTATATATCTTCTTTCCAGTGATACAGTACATATCAGTGCTCATGTAACAGACGCAGATTCTGTTGTGTGTACTATTTCAACAGACAATGTTTCATTGGGGGCTTTGTATAGGGGGGGGACTTTTGTTACTGGTAGTCACACATTAGGTACAAGCACGACTGGGGGTTCCAAAGGTTACTATTGGTCTGTTTTTGGTCAAGGTGATGAGACGGATGCTGGTTTGTACAATATCGATAGTGGATATATTATTAAGTCTTTAGGTAATACTGTAAATCTTTTAACAGGGGAAGGCTTTGGTATTGTTGTAAGCCCACCAGTTGGTTCAAATGTTCCGACATATTTTCAAACAGGAAATATAGGTCTTTTTGGTTCTATTGGTTCTGGCGCTGGTCAGGCAAGAATGATTTTATACAGAGAATCAAGTCAAACAGAGCATGAAGAAGCGACGGTAACTATTGGGGCAAGAGCTTCTTCGGATGCAGCTGCTGGAACCTATCAAGAAACTTTAACCTATTCTTGTGGTGCTTATGTAGGGGGTTATACTCCTTTGGCTCTTGCTATCG
>SLSN01000034.1 GCA_007130415.1 Patescibacteria group bacterium | reverse complement strand
TTAACATCTTTTCTAATCTCTATAGCCCTACCCTCTATTAATGCTCTGGATATTTTTTTGTAGGCAGACGAAAGAATTCTCTGAAATGTACTCTGAGAAGTATTCATCTTTTTAGCACACTCCTCTTGAGCCAAATTTTCAATATTTTTTAACCTCAAAGCTTCAACCTCCTCGAGAGTTAAGTGTTCCACTCCTAAAAACCTCATAGGTACTCCCTTGGGTTTAAAGTATGTTACATCTGGATTAAATCTAATTTTTCTACAAAGTCTTGGTCTAGGCATAGTTGTATTCTATTTAATTTTACACTAAAATAAGGTCTAAAAGAAGGCCACGCAGCCCCTTTCTTTGAAAGAGGCTGGTACCCGTGCCTTCTTTTACTTTTTCTGATCCTCTAGAGCTTTTATTTCTTCCCGAAGCATAGCTATTTCTTCTTCTAAAGCTTTAATTTCATCCTCCAACACTATCCTCTCATTCTTAGCAGAAGCAAACCTTCTACCACCATAACCACAAGGTCCAAGACCTCTTCCTGTTCTTGGCCCAAAACCCCAAGGACCTGTTCTATCAAATCTAGGCATAATATTTACCTCCTTTCTTTGATTTACAGATTATTTCCCAATCTGCATTATGAGTATATACCCGTTATTATAGTTTGTCAAATTTAAGAGATAGGAGTCAAAAACTGGACAATATCCTCCATTTCCTTTAAAATGCAAGGTTTCTAGTTTATGCTAATCCTATGCAAAAAATAACTCAGGGAAAAATAAGGAATATTGCAATAATTGCTCACGTTGATCACGGGAAGACGACTTTGGTCGATGCTTTTTTAAAACAAGCACATATTTTCAGAGACAATCAAGAAGAAATGACTCAAACACAAATTCTAGACTCTGGAGATTTAGAAAGAGAAAAAGGTATAACAATAACGGCAAAGAATATCTCCATTAGATACAATGATTACAAAGTAAACATTGTCGATACCCCTGGACATGCTGATTTTGGAGGTGAAGTAGAAAGGACCCTTAATATGGCAGAGGGATGTATTCTAGTTGTTGATGCTCAGGAAGGTCCAATGCCCCAAACAAAATTTGTTCTTGCAAAGGCAATGGAGTTGAAATTAAAACCAATTGTGCTCATAAACAAAATAGACAAGAAGTATGCTGATTGTAAAAAAACTTTAAATAAAATATATGATCTTTTCCTAAACATAGCTACAGAGGATGACCAATTAGAATTCCCAGTATATTACGCAATAGCGAGAGATGGAATTTTGTTTGAAAAAGAACCAAATGGACCTTTTGAAAATAATCCGGAAGGCAAAGATCTCTCCCCTCTTTTGGAAAAAATAATAGAATATGTACCAGCACCATCTGGAGAACAAAACAAACCTTTCCAACTTCAAATATGTTCTTTAGAACATGATGTACATATGGGTAGATATTTAATTGGAAAAATTAAAAGAGGAAAGTTAACTTTAAATCAAAAACTAATACTCTGTGATGAAGAAAAAACATATAATTCTGGTAATGTAAAAAAGATAATGCTAAAGGAAGGACTCCTGTACAACGAAGTCCAAGAAGCAATGACTGGAGACTTGGTAGCCATAGCTGGGATAGAGACAACTGCCATTGGAAAAACACTCTGTGATTTCAATCATCCAGAAGCATTACCTGCAATTAAAATCTCTCCTCCATCAGTGAAGGTAAAGTTGGAGGCTAATACCTCCCCTCTTGTTGGGAAAGAAGGGAAATATGTAAGAGCAAAAGAATTACAAAATCGTTTAGAAAAAGAAGCAGAATCAAATATTAGTTTGGATATTAAAAAAGCAGATGATGCATCATACTTCATTTCTGCAAGAGGAGAATTACAACTTTCAATTTTAATGGAAACAATGAGAAGAGAAGGATATGAATTTCAAGTAAGAAAACCCGAAGTTATCTTTAAAGAGATTGATGGTAAAAAACATGAACCAATGGAAGAATTAATAATTGACGTTCCTGAAGAATACATTGGAATAATTACGGAAGTTATGAGTACTAGACATGCAAAAATGATTAACATGGAAACAGAATATGGAAAAACTAGATTTACATATCATATTCTTACTCGATTTCTTTTTGGACTTCGCAATGTTTTACTAAATCTTGCAAAAGGTAAAGCCGTCCTCAACCACTTCTTACTAGACTATGTCCCATTTCAAAATTACCCTCCTCTTCACAGAAATGGTGTACTTGTAGCCTCAGAACCAGGAGTAGCATTAGCATATGCTTTAAACATGACCCAAGAAAGAGGGCAACTTTTCATTTCACCTAGTGAAGAAGTTTATGAAGGTATGATTGTTGGTATAAATAAGTATGAGAGCGATATTGATGTAAATACAAATAAATGTAGAAAAGAAACAAATGTAAGAATGAGTCATGCGCAAGTAACAGAAATTTCACTAAAAGCACCAATTAAACTAACATTAGAATACGCCCTCGTATTTATACAAGCAGATGAGATGTTAGAAGTTACTCCAAAAAACATTCGTTTGAGAAAAATACACTTGAGCCAAACAGAAAGAGCATGGATGAAAAGAAGTAAATTAAGTGATTTGGCAAAAAGAGAGATGGGTATTACAAACTAATCTCTTTATTGCTATAATTCAGTATGAAATGTCCATTTTGTGAAATAGAAGAACTCATTGTTACTAATTCAAGACAAACATTCAAAGGATATTCCACTTGGAGGAGAAAAAAATGTGCAAGTTGTTTAAATACATTTACAACATACGAAGAAGTTAATCTAAATTACATCATCGTCAAAAAGAAAGATAGCACAAAAAAAAGATATTCCCGTGTAAAACTCTTCAGTAGTATTTTAAATTCTTGTCTTAAATTAAAAAATGTTGATACTGGAGATTGTGCAAAAAATGCTCAGGAGTATACAAACGAAGTCGAAGAGTTGATGATCAAAAACAAACAAAAAATTATAACTACAAATGAAATTTTCAATTTAACTCTAGGTGTACTTACAAAGAAAGATATCCGCATTGCAATGAATTACTTCTCTTACTTTTACAAAAGTAAAAGAAATGAAGAAATTAAAAAAGACTTTGAAAATTTAATGTCAAAGTCTAGTCATTAAAAACATCAACTATTTTTAAAAATCCCTTTCCTTTAGAATTCTCTTAAAAAACATTCTCTCTTTACCCCAACCCTTCTGTCTATCAAGACCTTAAAGCTTCCCATATCATTGAATATATGAAGAAAGAAATCGAACGAAAATTTTTAATAAAAAAAGTGCCAAAAGATATTGAAGAATATCCACACAAGCAAATACTTCAAGGATATTACCCAATACAAGAAGATGATCTG
>SLSN01000039.1 GCA_007130415.1 Patescibacteria group bacterium | reverse complement strand
GTATATACAGAAGGTATGGAATTTGACAGAGGATATGTAAGTCCATATTTTGTTACAAACGCTGAAAGTTTGGAAGCAGAATTAGAAAATCCATACATATTTATAACTGACAAAAAACTTTCAACTCTTCAAGATATTCAAGCAATTGCTGAAAAAGTTCTTCAAGCTGCAGAAAAACCACTCTTAATTATTGCAGACGATGTCGAAAATCAAGCTCTTGCTACTCTTGTTGTAAACAAACTACGAGGAACATTGAATGTTGTTGCAGTAAAAGCACCAGGATTTGGTGACAGAAGAAAAGAAATGTTAAAAGACCTTGCTGTACTTACCGGAGGTACATATATTTCAGATGAAGTTGGAAAAACTCTGGACTCTGTAGAACTTGCGGACCTTGGTTCAGCTAAGAAGGTAATTGTTACAAAAGAAAACACTGTAGTTGTTGACGGCCTTGGAAACAAAGACGATATTAAGGCTAGAGTTGGAGAAATCAATGCTGAAATAGAGGCAAGTACATCTGACTATGACAAAGAAAAACTTCAAGAAAGACTAGCAAAACTTTCTGGAGGCGTTGCAGTCATTAGGGTAGGTGGTGCTTCAGAAGTAGAAATGAAAGAAAAGAAAGACAGAGTTGATGATGCAGTACATGCTACAAGAGCAGCACTAGAAGAAGGAGTTGTTGAAGGAGGAGGAGTTGCACTTCATCTTGCTCAATCAGCTTTAGACAAAGTAAAAACTTCTGACGTTGATGAAGAATTAGGTGTTGGTATATTACGTAAAGTTCTAAGTGAACCTCTAAAACTTATTGCTGAAAATGCTGGTAAGGACGGTGCAGTTATTGCTTCAAACTGTGATGAAAAGAAAGGTTATGATGCAAAGGAAGATAAATATGTAGATATGTTTAAAGCAGGTCTTACAGATCCAGTTAAGGTAACAAGATATGCTTTAATCTATGGAGCATCTGTAGCTACAATGCTTTTCACAACAGAAGCAGTCATTGCTGATGACCCAGATGAAAAGGAAAGTGCTCCAGAGCCTGCAATGCCACCTGGAGGAGGAATGCCAGGTATGATGTAAGAAAAAAGGGAGGCTTTGCCTCCCTTTTTTAAGCCCTTGCCCAGGGCTCCCATTTAGGATATAATACAAAACTGTATTATATCCTAAATAGAGTTTTCATGAAAAACAAAAATATTTTTACAAATTTTAGCCACTTACCATATTTTACTAAACAAGATTTGGTTATTTTTGCAGAACATCTAAGTATCTCTGATACAACTTTAGATACTTTGATACAAAGAGCCATTAAATCCAAAGAGATATTTGCTCTGAAAAGGAATTATTATGTTACAAAGGACTTCTTCTCGAAACATTCCAACAGAATAGAATACAAATATTATCTCGCAAATATATTGTTAAAACCATCATATATAACTGGGGAGACAGCTTTGCAACATTACGGATTACTATCTGAAGCTGTTATGAATTATTACACGAGTATAAGTCATAAAACGACAAGAAATTTTAAAGATTTCATTGGTATATTTGAGTATAAAATGATAAAACCTGAATTCTTTAATGGTTTTAAGTTCGTAAAATTCTCTTTAGACGAAGAAGAATACTCTTATGCAATAGCCAAGCCTTACAAAGCTATTTACGACTATCTTTACTACAAAACTAGGCTTAAGAATTTGAATAAAGAAGAACTTTTTGCAATTTTGGACGATTTGAGAATTAATTATGAAGATTTGCCAAAGAGTGAAATTAAACAACTAGTTAATATGTTTAAATAATCAGATGATTTTGGAAAAATTAAAACAAAAATTTGAGGATTTAACTAAGAAAGGTATTTCAGAAGATGTAATTGTAATTGCTTTCAAAGAAGATTTCCAGCACCATATTCTCCATTTCATCTATACAAGTAAGAAATACTACTCTTTAGTTATGTACGGAGGGACAGTTTTACGAATTGGATACAAATTACCTCGCATGTCAGAAGATTTGGATTTTCAAACAACTAAAAAGATTGATTTGGAAGAATTTGCGGAGAATTTGAAAAAATATTTTCAAGATAACCACAATTTAAAAATAGAAGTAAAGTGTAAAAACGATGGAAATGGAACAAGTGTGATTTTTGTTAAATTTGATATTTTAAAAAACTTCGAATTTAAATCTATCAATTGGAGTAAATTACAAATTAGGATAGATATTAACCTTTTTAAAGAAGGAGGTGGTTTTCTAAAAAATATTATTCCAGTAGCTACAGACACATTAGTCTATACAATTCAAACCTACCCACTTTCAACATTGATGGCGAGTAAAACGGTAGCTTTCTTGACTAGAGATACTAGGGGAATTGGTAGGATTGTAAGCAATGTTAAGCCTAGGGATGTATATGACATGATGTGGTATATGAATCAGAGAATTATGCCAGATTTAGAATATTTACAAGCATATGGTTTTGAAATGTCTACATTTCTTGATTTTCGAGACAAGGTAAAATCTCGAGTTGAAATTATACAGGAAAATGCCTTTAGGAATGATTTATCCCAGTTTTTTCTTGACGAAATATACTTTGGCGAATGGTTGGGAAATTGGCGTGTGAAGTTTCTTCACCTTTTAAATTCTTATGAAGTTTTTGAAGTAGGAGACCTACGATCCATATACTTTCGGGAGGAATTTGATACGAATTTAAGGAAAATAGTTTTTAAATACAATTGTTTGGATAATTCTCAGCAGGATATTACTTTTGAAATCAAAATTTCAAACTTTTGGTTCGACTTTAAAAATACCCGAATTACCAAGAAACACAGATTAAAAAAATTAGAGTCCTTTGTTTTCAGCAGTCACAAAAAGATTACAGAATTAGATCATGAGTATATTGGGCTTTTTTATAAAAAGGTAGAGAACTATATTAAGAGGAGTAAAGGTGTTGTATATCAGAATAGTTTTACTACAAAAATAATTTGTGCTACCGGTGATAAATTAAATCCTAAAACCCAACTTTGTTTGAATAAAGTTCTGTTGGAAAAGATTCAATTTGAAGAGCTCCTGTAGGGTTTTTAAAACAATCGAATTTCCTTTCCTAAAACAATTCCTAAAATATCTTTTTGATTTTTAAATTCTTCAATTTTAAAACCATTTCCTCTCTTCAAAAGAACCAAAGAATTTCTTTCGGGTTTTGTATTTGGAGAAATGTAGTAAACACCTTCACTATCTTTCTCAACCAAACTCATATCAATTGCAAAAGCTTTTTTATCTTTTTTCAAAATCCATTCAGGACATGTGTAGTAAAAAGTTGTATTTTCAAAATCAAATTTATTATCCTTTGGAATTTTTGTAAAAAGAGGAATTTGGCTACCAAAACTTGCAATGTTATTATCTTGTAATAATTCAGAGATACTTGT